>JAQIBR010000059.1 GCA_027858955.1 Bacteroidales bacterium | reverse complement strand
CAAATTCTATTTTTCTTACTCGGAGCAATGGCTATTGTTGAAATTATTGATCAACATCAAGGTTTTAAGATTATTACCGATAAAATTACATCAACCAAAAAAGTAAATTTACTTTGGATTTTAAGTATCTTAACTTTCTTCATGTCAGCTGCATTAGACAATCTTACCACAACAATTGTAATGGTTGCACTTTTACGTAAACTAATAGCTGACAAAGAAACACGTTGGTTCTTTGCAAGTATGGTGGTTCTTGCTGCTAATGCCGGTGGGGCTTGGTCACCTATTGGAGATGTTACTACCATTATGCTTTGGATAGGTGGTCAGGTAACGGCTGTTAATATTATTGCAATGGTTATTATCCCCAGTTTGGTAGTTATGATTGTACCGGTAGTATTCTTATCATTTACAATGAAAGGCCATGTGAAACGTCCTGTGCTTTCTGCCGCTGATCAAAGAGAATTTACCACTGCATTTGAGCGTAAATTAATTTTATTTATGGGTGTAGGTGCTTTATTATTTGTCCCCATATTTAAAACAATTACTCATTTACCTCCTTATATGGGGATGTTGTTTGGTCTTGGCGTTTTATGGGTTACCACCGAAATAATGCACAAATATAAAGAAGGTGAAGATAAACGCCGTTTAACAGTTGTAGGTATTTTACAAAAAGTGGATATTCCTACAGTTCTTTTCTTTTTAGGTATTCTTTCTGCGGTAGCAAGTTTACAATCAGCCGGTCAATTAGGTTTATTGGCAACTTGGTTAGATGAAGTGACCAATAAGAATATATATGTAATTAATACTGCCATTGGTATTTTATCAGCAATCGTTGATAATGTTCCTTTAGTAGCAGGTGCAATGGGAATGTACGATGTTCAGGCTGTTGGTCATTTTGCGGTGGATGGTGTTTTCTGGGAGTTATTGGCCTTAGCTGCTGGTACTGGTGGAAGTATCCTTATCATTGGTTCTGCTGCCGGTGTTGCTGCTATGGGAATGGAAAAAATCGATTTTATATGGTATATGAAGCGAATTAGTTTATTGGCTTTGTTAGGCTATCTAGCAGGTATTGGAACTTACTGGTTACAAGCTACAATACTGCACGCACATTAAAAGATAATTTTATATTGAAAAAAGAGCTTGTGTTTATTCGTAAGCTCTTTTTTTTGGAATTTCATTTGCCTTTATAAATAGCTCCGCCTATAGAGTCGCTATTGGCACCGGTAACTTTTTTCAAAGTATTAATTTGATTTTCAATTCGCAATACGCCTAAAAAAGCAAAGATCAATGCTTCTTTAAATTGAATGAGAGCATTTGAAGGAATGACAATTTCAACATTTGTCTTCTCTTTTAATTGATCGATTAAAAAAGAATTATAAGCACCGCCACCTGTAATTAGGAGCTTTTGATTCTTTTTAGAAGTTCTATTTAGTACAATTGAGATTTGATAAGTCAAATGCTGAACTAAGGTGCTGAGAATATCATTAATAGTGTAGAATGAATCAATCAAAGGTAAAAATTCAGTTTCAAGCCATTCTCTGCCAAGCGATTTTGAACCATTAATTTGATAATAGGGTAGTGCATTCAATTTTTGTAAAAGCTCAGGGATTGTCTTTCCATTTGCTGCCAATTTTCCTTTATTATCAAAAGGGAATCCTAATTTTTGGGCAAAATAATTGAAAGCAATATTTGCCGGAGCAATATCAAAAGCCAATGTTTTTCCGTCTTCTTCATAGGAGATATTGGCAAAACCACCTAAGTTTAAGCGATAATCATATTCGGAAAATAAAAGTCGATCGCCTATTGGAACTAATGGTGCGCCTTGGCCATTTAGTGCAACATCAAGACTTCTGAAATCGCAGACAACATCAAGTCCGGTTTCAGCTGCTATTGATGCTCCGGCTCCAATTTGCGAAGTAAATCCTAATGTAGGTTGATGAAATATTGTATGTCCATGACTGCTAATAAGATCGACTTGAAGATTGTGCTTCTTGATAAAAGAATTTACTTTTTGTCCAATAAAAGTACCATAATCAGTATTAGTTTGCGCAAATTCCACAGCGTTTGCTTTAGGTAATTCTTTTAATCGCTTTTCCCAGTCAGAAGAGTATGAAACTGTTTCAGCTTTTAGAATTTGATAATTCCAATTATCAAGCTTTTTGGAAAAAATACAAAATGCTAAATCCAATCCATCAAGAGAAGTCCCAGACATAATACCGATCACTCTGTAGGATTTCATCAGATTAAATAATCTTTTAGTAATTCTAATTTAACACCTCGAGAACCTTTAATCAAAATGCGCATTTCATTAATATTCAATGAGTTGATTTGCTCGATCAGTTTATTTGTATTTTCGAAGAAATGAAATTTGGGGTATTCTTTTTCAAATTTTTTGAATAGAGATCCTACCAAAATAATTGTCTTAAATGACTTTGTTTTTAGAGTATTTAGAATTGATTTATGTTCCTGAGCTGCAAATTTTCCCAATTCAAACATATCTCCTATTATAACAGCTTTATTAGTATGCCGATCTTTTTCAAAACTGGCTATTGCTAAACTTAAGCTATCAGGATTGGCATTATAGGCGTCCAAAATCAATTCATTATTTACTCCTTTAATAAATTGTGAGCGATTATTTTTTGGTTCATAATTTTCCAATGCATCAGAAATATTTTCCGGAGAAAGTCCAAAATAATGTCCGACAGAAATTGCAGCCAAAATATTCGAAAAATTATAATTGCCTAATAATTTAGATTTTATATCAAACTTATTTTTTTTAGTTTTTAAGCCCCATAGTATCTCTAAAAAAGGAAATTCATTAGACACGATTCCGTGAATATCATATTCAACATCATGTCCATAAGAAAAATAGTTTAGGTTTTGAGCTTCAGCCTTAAGTGTAGGATCATCAAAATTGACAAATAATTTACCTTTTTGAGAATCTACTGAATGATATAATGCTAATTTGGTTCGCTTAATAACTTTCTGAGAACCAAAACCTTCTAGATGAGCTTTACCTATATTTGTAATTATTCCGAAATTGGGCAATGCCAATGAACAGAGAGATTCAATTTCATCTGGTTGATTGGCTCCCATCTCTATGATAGCTATTTCAGTTTGTTTATTTAATTGGAGTAATGTTAAAGGAACTCCAATATGATTATTAAAATTACCCTGGGTTGAAGTAACAGAATATTTTTTGGATAAAACAGCTGTAATTAATTCTTTGGTCGTTGTTTTGCCATTAGTTCCGGTAATGCCAATTGTGGGAATATCAAACAGCTTTCGATGATATGCTGCCAATTGTTGAAGGGTTTCTAAGCTGCTTTTTACCTTAATAAAACGGGAGTCGTCTGTCCAGTAATTATTATCATCCACCACAGCATAAGAAGCTCCATATTCAATAGCCTTCAATGCAAATTGGTTGCCATTGAAATTTTCGCCACTCAAGCAAAAGAAGATACTGGACTTTATATCCTTGCGTGTATCAGTACCTATTTTAGGGAATAGTAGAAATAAGTTATATAATTCTTCGATTTGCATTTTATCTAAAAACAAACCCCATTCGCCTGAGCCAATGGGGTTAAAATATCTGATGAACTTCGATTTATCTTCTACTTGTAATTGGGCCGCCAACGCGATCCATTGCACAACGGAAACCAATATAATTAGCAGCTTCATTTTCGTCTAAAAAACGTCGAACGCCTGGACTTAAATAATAAGCTCCATCTTTCCATGACCCACCTTTATATACTCTGGCTTTATTATTTATAAGAGAAGTTTTACCATAATTATACATTCTGAGTGTGTCAGTAGTTCCATTCCAATTACCGTCGGTGCGTGCTTCTGAAGCAAAATCACCATCTAAATAGTCAATATTATTTGCTTTTCGGTAATTTTTACGATTTTCACTTTCTTCAACGGTAACATCTCTATAGCGAATTCTACCTAAAGAATCTTTTTGCTCAATATATCCATTTTGATCTAGCACTGGTGTTTGGAAAACATTTCCTCGAAAAGATCCCATATCGTTCCAATCTTCAAAAGTGTTTGGTCTGTATACATCTAATACCCATTCACTAACATTTCCGCCCATATTGAATAATCCAAAATCGTTTGGATAATATGAACCAACTTCTGTTGTAATATCGGCACCATCATTTAAAGAACCTGCAACGCCCATATAATCACCACGACCACGTTTGAAGTTTGCTGCAAATGTTCCGTAATAGTTTTTATCATCAGTGCGCAAATAATTTCCATTCCAAGGATAGCGCTTTCTCTGAGAAATACGTTCGTATTCAGTATTTCCAATTAATCCCAAAGCTGCATATTCCCATTCTGCTTCAGTTGGAAGACGATAATTAGGTAATAAAATGCCATCTTCGAAACGAGATGAGCGGAATTCTTGACTGTTTGGATCTTCAGGATTGTAGGATAAGTTTTTAATAGGTTTTTTTCCCTCAACTTGGCTATTGTATTGATTTAGGAGGTATGCTTTTGTATTAAAATTTTCTTCTTCAAACTGATTTAAATCTAAACCGATAACCCCTGCCTTAACTAAACGCATTTCATTAACACGATCAGAACGCCATCTTGCGTATTCATTTGCTTGAGCCCAGGAAACACCAACAACAGGATAGTTCTTATATGCTGGGTGACGCAGATAATTGTTAATTAATGGTTCGTTATATGCAAGTCGTTCGCGCCAAACTAAAGTGTCAGGAAGCGCTTTTCTAAGAACTTCCGGATAACTGCTGAAAACTCTACCTATCCAATGCAAATATTCTAAATAAGCAATATTAGAAACCTCGTTTTGGTCCATATAGAAGGATCGAACAGTTATGCGAACAGGTTGGTTATCTCGTGTAAAAATAGTTGGATCTTGTGTTGCTCCCATCACAAATGTTCCACCTTCAATCAAAACTAAACCGGGGCCAGCTTCTTGTTCAACAACATTTGCTACTTCAAACCCCCCATTTGAAGGGTCGTTGTATTTCCATCCAGTAGTACGAGATTCATTGTTTTTTTTACCACAAGAATTAAGGCCAACAACGAGCATTGCCATTAAAACCAAACTTCCTATTTTTTGAAAAGTGTACATTATTTATTTTTTTTAAAATAATTCTTCTTTTAATCAAAATCTCTATTTATAAATAACAATAATACAAATATAATTCGTAATAATAATAAATAAAACACCAAAATAATGGGCGTTTTTTCACAATAATGATAAAATGTTAACGTTTAAATTTTGATTCTATTGTAATGAAATTGATTATCATTGTGCTGCAAAATTAATTAAGCAAAGAATTGTTAAAAGCGTCGTGTAAATGCTAAAAAGAAGCTTGTTTATATTTTCCTTATTTCTGAATACCTTGCTTTTTTCGCAATCTATTCATAAAGATTTTCAAATTAATTGGGATGCATTAAAATTATTGAATCAAACTTATAGTCAGCAAATTCCTATTTTTAGCTTTTACCAAGCCGTATATAATGGACAACATGGTTTACTACCTTATTTTCGATTTGATATTGAGATAGAAGAAGATGTTAAAGATATAAGTATTCAAATAAATAATCAGCAATACAAATTAGCATCTGTAGCTAGCTATGTTGATTTGCATCCTGCTTTTAACAATATTTCGGATGAAATTCTGATTAAAACAATTTTTAAAAAGCTTAAAACCAAAAAAATTGCGCGAATTGAATTTATACCAATAAAAAGAAATTCAATATTAAATGCTTTTAGTTTGCTTACTTCTTTTAGATTAGACATTGAGCTTTTTAAAAGTATTGATAAAAAAAGTTTAAAAGAATTTTCTTTTGCCGAAGAATCAATTATGGCAATAGGGGATTGGTATAAATTTAGGGTTGATAAAAGTGGTGTTTTTAAGATTAGCGGTGCTGATTTGCAAAATGCCGGCATATCAATCTCAAATCTCGATCCAGATAAAATTGCTGTTTTTGGTTTTGGAGGAATGTTAAAAGAAAGAAATTCAGATTTTCGTTTTCCTGATATTCCTGAACTGGCCATTGAGGTAGTAGATGGAAATGACGGGAAATTCGATGCAACTGATTATCTCCTTTTTTATGCTCAAGGTCCTGATATTTGGGAATATAATTCTGCAAAAGGAATTTTTGAACACCAATTAAATATTTACGATCGGAATGCATATTACTATGTCCATATTGGAAATCAAACTGGGAAGCGCATGGAGGTTCTGTCGCAGCCTACAGAAGTCGCAAATTTCCAGATGGAGGCTTATACTGATTATGCGTTTATCGAAAATGAAACATATAATCTTATAGGATCAGGCAGAAGATGGGTAGGAGACAAGTTTGAATTTATCGATTCAAATAAATACAATTTCAATTTTGAAAATTTGGTTTCTGGCTCAACAGCATATTTGAAAGCCGAATTAGTGGCCAGATCTACTGCCAACAGTTCATTCGATTTGCTTTATAACGGACAAAATATTGGTAATGTTAGTATTAGCAAAATTCCAACCGGAAGTTATCCTGCCTTTGCTTATGATAATACTTTCGAAAAATACTTCCAACTTACTACTGATCCTGCAATAAGTATTGACTTAATATTTAATCGACCGCAATCAAATTCTGTCGGTTGGCTCGATTATTTAGAAATAAATGTCAAACGAAATCTGATTTTCGGCGAAGATCAGTTGGCATTTCGCTGCTCTGAAACTGTTGGGGAAGGAATAATCACACAATTTTCAATTGAAAATGCCGGCACTAATGTTTTGCTTTGGGATATTACGGATTTTATTGATGTTGAAAGTATTCAATTAAATTCTGACGGAATTGATGCTGAATTTAAAGTAAGCACTGATAAGTTACGTGAGTTTGTTGCTTTTACACCTGAGTTGGTATACTCTGTTGAATTTGTCGAGAAAATTTCTAACCAAAATCTTCATTCAATAAGTAATGTTGATATGCTAATTGTTTGTCCACAGCAATTTATGTCTCAGGCTAATGAGTTAGCCGATTTTCATCGTCAGGATGGGTTAAATATTCAAGTTAGTACTCTTGATCAAATCTATAATGAATTTTCGAGTGGTTCGCAAGATGTAAGTGCAATTCGAGATTATGTTCGTTCTGTTTATATGCATTCCTCTGAAATATCTCCTTTGCGTTATCTATTGCTTTTTGGTGATGCTTCTTACGATTATATGAATAGGGAATTAATCAATACTAATATTATTCCAACCTTTGAATCAATCGAGAGTTTTGATCCTATAATTTCAATAGCAGTTGATGATTATTTTGGTTTCTTAGATGCTGGTGAAGGCGATTTATATTACGACGATGTGGATATAGGAATTGGGCGACTACCAGTAGTAACTGCCGAAGAAGCTAGTCAAGCTGTAGCAAAGATAAAGCATTATGTAAGTTCAAATTCTGCAGTATTAGGGGATTGGCGAAACATTCTTTGCTTTGTTGCAGATGATGAAGATAATAATTTGCATATTCGGCAAGCTGACGATTTAGCAAGAATGGTTGATGCAATTTTTCCTGAGGGGAATTTAGATAAAATATACGTCGATGCTTTTCCGCAAGTATCTACTCCCGCAGGGCAGCGTTATCCGAAAGTTAATGATGCAATAAACGAAAGGATTGATCAAGGTGCATTAATCGTGAGTTATACTGGCCATGGCGGCGAAACTGGCTGGGGACAAGAAAGATTCCTTGATATGCCTGATGTTGAAAATTGGTCAAATAAAGATAAATTACCTGTATTTCTTACGGCTACTTGCGAATTTGCTCGCTTCGATGATCCTAATAGAGTATCGGCAGGGGAACATATTTTTCTGAATAAAAACGGTGGCGGAATAGCCCTTTATACAACTTCGCGTGCTACATACGCAGGCTCAAATTTTGTTATAAGTAGAAATTTCTTTAATTATACCTTAAACCATCCCGATCATAATTATTTGCGTATGGGTGATATTCTTAAACTAACTAAACGTGCCAGTGGTTCAGGTTTTAATGTAATGAAATTTGTTTTGTTGGGCGATCCTGCATTAAAACTTAGTATTCCGGAAAATTTTGCTCATATAACAATGATTAACGAATCGGCTGTAAATCAGGAAAATGATACTTTAAAAGCGCTGTCATTTGTTCATATTCAAGGTCAGATAAATGATATAACCGGGACCAAATTGAATAATTTCAATGGCCATATTTACCCTTTAGTTTTTGATAAACCTTTAAAGATAACTTCTCTTGCTAACGATCAGGGTAGTGATCCTTTTTCCTTCAATTTGCAAAAAAACGTTTTGTATAAAGGGAAAGCCGAAGTTAAAGATGGTGATTTTGAATTTTCTTTTGTCGTACCAAAAGATATCGCCTACAATTTTGGTAATGGTAAATTTAGCCTTTTTGCTTCAAGTGATGATTCAGATGCTGGAGGCTATAATCGTGAGATAGTTATTGGAGGTTTTGACGAAACCAATCAATTAGATACAGAAGGTCCAAGTATAGAACTTTTCTTAAA
>JAQIBR010000240.1 GCA_027858955.1 Bacteroidales bacterium | reverse complement strand
ATGGCCAACTGGCTTGCAAACTTGTTCCACTGAAAATGTCCGTCAGGAAAAAGGTCGTTTTTTTCCAGCAACCAAACATTGCCCACATCTGCAAATAAGGCTCCGTTTAAGTACCATATTATTGGAAATCGATATTCTACTGAAGCTTCTAATTTTATCTCACCCATTTTGTCGAATTCGTTGAGATTTGTTTCGGAATATCCACCAGGGCCAAGCGTTCGGAAAGCCCAGCCACGCATTCCATTTGCTCCACCACCGTAAAATCCTTTTTCGAAAGGTAAAGCAGTTGAGTTTCCGTATGGAACACCTAGACCAAAAATTGTTCTATAAATAAATCCTTGTTTATTTGGGAAGGCATAAAAACGTCGAAAATCTAATTCGCCACGAACAAATTGAGCATAGCGAATTCCAAAAAGAGTATAGTATCCGTCAGAAGATGGTAAGGATTCAGACATACTGTTAACTAAAGAAGCAAGGTTTCCAGCAACTTCAAATCGGAAAAGTAAATAAGTGAAATCCTTCCATTTATTAGATTTCTGAGTATTATATATCAGATTATATTTGAGAGCGGCAATAAAATGATCGGTATATTGGTCTTTGTATCTAACATTTGTAAGAGTATCAAGGTCGGCCTGAAACTCTGGCGAAGGGAATATCTTAATCATACTTAAATCCACGGGAAACATTCGATGCAAAGCATATTGACCGATATCCCACTCGTATCCAAATGAAGTATTTCCAAGATGACGCTCGTAACTTGGTCGAGATTGAAAATTATAGCTTAACTGGAAAATACTTCGCGGAGCTAAATATTTTGGGAAACGTGCTTGCTTAACAGGAGCCAAAAAGTTAGGAGTAAGTAGATTTAGATATAAACCATATTCTATTGTATTGAAAAGCAAATTATCGTTGAAGTTTTCGTAACTGCCATAAGCACGACTTTCCAAGGCTGTTGAAAGTCGAAGGCTAAACTTCTCGCCTCCTCGAAATATATTACGATTTGAGTACACTAAATTTCCACGTAATCCTAAATCGCCCGAAGTATTAGTAACATCAGTTTCAATTGTATACGATTGAGTTTTTGTTCTTGATAATCGAATAGAAACGTCCAATGGAAGTGTATTTGATTCTCTTAGAATACTATCTTCAGCAAAGCTAATATTTACATATTTATATATTGGAAAACGATTTAGTTTTTGATAAGATCTTTTGAGATCGCCAACATTAAATATAGAGTTGTTCCCCATGAAAATGGATTGTGCAATTATTTTTGGTCTAATTTTTAATGCGTTGTAATAAATAAAATGATATTTATCAAGACTTTTTTCATCATCATCCGAAGGAATATTTACAATTAATGTGTCAGGTGCATAATCAAATACCGATAAGGGTTCGTAATTTGGATATATATAGAGATTTCGAACAGAATAAAGTTGATGTTTTTGAATTTTAGTGGAGTCCTTTATGATATTTGACGGTAAATTAATTCTTCCAACAATTGAAAGGCTTTGATTGTTAAAAGCACTATCAACACTGTAATTTATGTAGTTTTTATTGAATCGATAATAACCATTTGAACGTAGATACTCAGTAATTCTATCTCTTTCATCATCTAAAAAGTAAGAATTATAGACATCACCCACTTTAATAAGTGTTTTAGCTGAAATAGAATTAATTTTCTTTATTATCAAGGTGTCGGCAGATTTCCACTCAAAATGATTGATTATATATGGTTTTTGAGGTTTAACAATATATTCTACTGTTATTTTTTTGCCTTTGGCTTTATAATTGATATCGATATCTGCATTGAAATAAGATAGGTTATGTAAAAAAGATTTCATCCGTTTAACCGATTCTTCTGCTGCGAATTTGTCAATAAAAACAGGCTCATCTCCAAATACACGTAAAAGCCAACGATTAAACCAGCCATCTTTGTCTTTTAAACCATAATATATTCCAATATTATTATAGAAAAAGCCTAAAAATTTTGGAGTTGCTTGTTGAGTTAAATAGTCTTCTAAAGGAGCAGCCCGAACTGATTTGTCGGTATGAATAATCCTATTTTTATGCAAAAGATATTCATCTTCTGCTAAATTCTTGTTCACATTGCAAGCGCTTAGCAGAACAAATATTGAACTAAGAAATAAGAGATATGTTTTACTTATTTTCAAATTAGACGAATATAAATAGCAAATAAAATTAGTCTTACGAAAATACAATTATTTAATCATTATCGGGCTTTTTAGGAATTCTTTTCCTTGGTGGACGGCCTTTTGGATAATAGGTTGTGTTAACGCCAGATTTATCAGAATCAGATTTACGTTCGCGTATTTCTCTGGTGAATTTTTTTACTTCTCTTTTTGGCTTTGGAGATGAACTTGAACCTTCGTCTCTTCGGTCTGAATATGGCTTGCTTGATTTTCTATAGTCCGATTTATCGAATTCTTTTCTTGGTCCACGGCTTTTGGAATCATAGCTCGAACCTCCGTCTTTTTTGTCGGAATAAGGTCTGTTTGATTTTCTGTCTTTCGATCTATCAAATTCTCTTCTTGGTGGACGGCTTTTAGTAGTAGAGCTCGATTTTTCTTCTCCACTGTCTGTATCAGTTCTTCTTGGTTTTCTTTCGTCTGATTCTTGGCGTCTAGCTTTTGCTTGCTCTCTTTCCTTAGAATCTAGATCCCATTCGCTTTTTGTTTTTCCTTTGAATTTGGTATTTTTTCCTTCCCTATCCCAATCGTCTTTTCTTCTATAAGATGGTCCTTTTGGTCTGTCTACATCTCGTTTATCCGATGATTCAAAGGATTTGTATTTTTCCTTTTTGCTGCCTTCATATATTTCGAATTTTTCAAAACGGCATTCAAG
The DNA here is from genome assembly GCA_027858955.1 of Bacteroidales bacterium. Classification (GTDB taxonomy): domain Bacteria; phylum Bacteroidota; class Bacteroidia; order Bacteroidales; family UBA12170; genus UBA12170. The sequence continues at coordinate 43,019 of JAQIBR010000240.1, read as the reverse complement.
TGGGCCATTATAAAGTTCGAGTTTGCGTGAAGGATATAAACCTATTTGTTTCAGAGCAATGATATCAGAACTGATAACCCAAGCTGAATAACCGCCGTATTTTCTTTTCATTGTATCGCCCATAGCACGATACAATTCAACAATGTCGCGTGTTTGGATACGTTCACCATAAGGTGGATTACAAACTATTATTCCTGGGCCTTCAGGTGGCGTAAATTCCTGCATAGGAACTTGTTCGAGTTGTATCTCATTTTTAAGATGTGCAGATTTAATATTTTTCTCTGCTACAGCTATCATTCCGGCGGCTAAGTCAGTTCCTACAATCTTAAAATCAAAATCACGTTGTTTGGCTAAAGCATCGATTTTAATTTCTTTCCAGAGCTCTGCATTAAAATCCTTAAAGTTCAAAAAGCCAAAATAATTACGATAGCTAGCTGGTGGAACATTCATTGCAATCAAAGCAGCTTCGATGAGCAGTGTTCCTGAACCACACATTGGGTCAACAAAATGACTTTTTTTATCCCAACCGCTTAATAGAATCATGCCTGCCGCAAGAACTTCGTTTAATGGAGCAGAACCCGCACTAACTCTATATCCACGCTTATGTAAAGATATATTTGAAGTATCTAGAGAAACTGTACAGTGGTTGTTTTGAATAAATATGCTTGCGCGAAGTGTAGGCTGAACTACATCAACATTTGGCCTTTCCTTAAATTTAAATACAAACTGATCGGCAATTGCATCTTTAGTTTTTAAGGCTGCATATTGAGAGTGATTGATTTTTGAATTGCTAAGTGTGCAATCAATAGCAAAAGTATCTTCCAAACCTATAAGCTGCGACCAATCGATAGAACGAATGCCTTTGTACAATGCCAATTCGTCCTCAGCAGGGAAATCTGCTATTGGTTTTAGTATTCTTATGGCAGTTCGGCACCAATAATTGGCGGTATATAAATCTCTTAAATCGCCTCTAAACGAAACGGCACGATTTAGAATTTCTACTTCTTCTATCTGTAAATCACGGAGTTCTTGAGCTAAAATTTCCTCTAATCCTGCAAATGTTTTAGCAATGTATAAATCTTTCAAGGTCTGGTCTAATTTTTTGCAAAGGTAGCTTTTTCTTATGCGAAATTAGATTAAAACTTTTTTTGGTAAATATGGCAATATGGAGTTCCTCCTTTATTCTGATAGTAGTTTTGATGATAGTCTTCGGCAATCCAAAAAGTACTAGCTGGAGTTAATTCTGTTACTACGGTAAAGCCATTTTTGCGTAGTTCGTCTATAAGTATTACTGCTATATTACGTTCATCATCAGATGCATAGAAAATTACTGAACGATATTGAGTGCCAATATCCGGACCTTGTCGATTTAATTGTCCCTGATCGTGAGTTTCAAAGAATAGCTTGGCGAGCTTTTCGTAACTTATCTTTTCAGAATCAAAAATTACTTTTGTTGTTTCAGCATGTCCAGTCTGGCCGCTACTCACTTGCTGGTAACTTGGTTTATCGCGATGACCACCCATAAAACCGACTTCTGTAGATATTACACCTTCTTGTTTTTGGAAATGGTATTGAGTTCCCCAAAAACAACCACTTGCAAAATAAGCTGTATCTATATTATTTTTCGGCATTTTAATAGCTTCGAAAGTGAGTGAAATGGAATTAACGCAATGGCGGATATTTTTATCTGTAAATTGTTCTCCTTCAAAAATATGACCTAGATGAGCGCCACAGTTGGAACATAATATTTCTGTTCTACGTCCATCAGCATCTATTTTACGCTCAATAGCACCAGGAATTTCGTCATCAAAACTTGGCCAACCACAATGTCCATCAAATTTATCCTCCGAATTATAGAGTGCTTCACCACAGCGCTTGCAATTATAATTGCCATCTTCGCTATGTTCATTGTATTGTCCGGAAAAAGGGCGCTCAGTTCCTTTATAAACAATAACTTGTTCCTCTTCTGTGGTTAAAGATTTGTATTTTGGATTATTCTGAGCATTTATTGTCATAATTCCTAGTATTAATAATGTCCCTAAAAGTAGAATTTTCTGTTGCATATACAAAGGAACATAAAATTGATTCGCGTTTGGGATCGAAAATTCTAACAATCTGTTAAAAAATAATTCTTTAAAAACTTGACATTTGATATGGAAATGTTGTAATATTGTGATATCAAAATAATATCATAATAAATTATAAAATTTAATATCATGAAAGAAGAAAAAAAATTTAGTCCATCATCAGGTTATGCAATGTTGATAGTGACACTATTATTGATTTTGGTTCCCATACCACTTTTAATAATAACTAAAATGCCTCTTTTTATCCTATTTTTGGTTCTTGGTATATTTACTGCTCTTGGATACTTTATTGTTAATCCAAATGAATCGATGGTTATGATACTCTTTGGATCATATAAAGGAACAACCCTTGATAATGGTTTTTTCTGGGCGAATCCTTTTTTTACAAAGAAGAAAATTTCGTTAAGAGCACGTAATTTAGACTCTTCGCCCATTAAAGTGAATGATCATGTTGGAAATCCCATTATGATTGGAATTGTTTTAGTTTGGCGTGTAAATAATACGTTTAAGGCTGCTTTTGATGTTGATGATTATGTGCATTTTGTTGATATTCAGTCAGAAGCAGCTATACGGCAATTGGCTGGAAAATATCCTTATGATAATTTTGATGATAATGAAGCCGATATAACACTACGCTCTGGTGGCGAAATCGTTAATCATAAATTAGAGTCAGAATTAAAGGAGCGTTTAGAAATTGCAGGAATAGAAGTTATTGAAGCCCGAATTTCCTACTTAGCTTATTCGCAAGAAATTGCTCAAGCCATGTTGAAACGTCAGCAAGCAACAGCTATAGTTGCCGCTCGATTTAAAATTGTAGAAGGTGCGGTTAGTATGGTAAAAATGGCTCTCGACCAATTGAAACATGAAGATATTATTGAGATGGATGATGAACGCAAAGCAGCTATGGTGAGCAATTTGATGGTTGTTTTGGTAAGTGATAAGGATGCTGCACCGATTGTAAATGCAGGTACTTTGCATCATTAAACCTTTTCGGTTAAATAATTTATTTATGCCAGACGAAAATAAAATAAAGAAGAAGAAAGCTTTTGCCTTGCGGTTGCATCCAAAAATGATGGAAGCATTGGAAAAGTGGGCTGCCGATGATTTTCGTAGTACTAATGGACAAATAGAATATTTGCTTTCAGAAGCATTAAAGAAAGCTGGAAGGAATCCTAAATAAAGAAACCCATCTGTATGTAGACGGATGGGCTTTAATGTTAAAATATTTTTGAATACAGTTTGTTATTGAATACTTATTTTCTGCGTTTGTCTTTGGTTTTCGCCTTCAATTTCTAGAAAATAGACTCCTTTTTGAAGGTATTGCAATTTTAAATCCAATTGATAATAGATAACAACTTTATCATTATAAACAGATTGCCCTAACATATTGCTAACGCGAATATTATATGTTTCGCTATATGTATTTTGGTTAAAACGTAATTTAATTTGGCCATTGGATGGGTTCGGGAAAAGGGTAAAAAAATCAGAGCTAATATTTGGCCTATCATCAATTGCCACAGGAAAACCAGATAGTTGCATAGTTCCTGTATTATCAGGATCCAGCCAGGGTTTTAATTGTGTTGCAGGTGTGGAACCATTTTTATCCCAATGGAAATCGAATTTACCATAATAATCCTCTGCATTTAGGTCTGAGCACGAAGCCCAACCACCTGTCAGTGTGCCAATTAAAAATCCATCTTGGGAATATATAGGGCAGCCAGATGAGCCACCTTCGGTAACACCATGACCATTTGTAGTAGCGTCCCAAACAACTTCCCATGAACTATCTGTTAATCCAACCAATCCACCACTTGTGTAAGTTGATGAAACTAAAGATGATGTATAGGTTGATATTTTTTTTATATCACCTTCGGGGTGGTGAATAGTAACTCCATTAGTGCTACCGTTACCTGTTCTGTCCCAACCCATAAAATATGCGTTGTAGTCAGTAGGTATATTTTCATTTAATAAAACAAGATAAAAATCAGACCCTAAAATACCAGCATTGGAACTAGCGGCTAACATAGAACACCCAGTCATGGTATTAGGGATGGGCTCTTCCACTGGATTATCGCAATTAGCAGTTTGATAATTAAAATAAAAAATCCACTGGTTTAAATCGTTTGTATTTGCACCGTTTCCACAATGGTCTGCTGTTAAAATAAAAGGTGTTAGATTGTTATTTACATTGTTAACAACACTTCCTGTACACCAATATGATGTATTGCCTTCTCTAATAAGGATGCGGACAACCGAATTTTTCTGATTTTCATAATCAACTCCTTCAGAGCAGTTTACATTTACTTCGCAACTACCAGAGTCGCCAAAATTACTTGTATTTTTTAAATCGCTCACCCCTCTATATGCATGTAACACTTCATCAATAGTAAATCTACCTAAACCGGCAACAGAAGCAGGTTCGTTGTATTCTATTACTAATTTATCACCCAAAATTAATTCGGTGGCAAATAAGCCTGATTCAGAATTGTTTATATAAGTGTATGAACCAATAATTTGTTTTTTGTCTTGTGAGTAGATAAATAATTCCGCCCCTTTAGGAAGATAGAAGTCTGAAAAATACAATCCTAAGGCAAGCGCATTCTTAGAAGTAATAATCGCTTTCCATATAGTATTGCCTTTATAATCAATTATTTGAGTACCAAAATTAGGGTCGCCTAAGCTTTGATTGAGAGGTAATATTTTTCCAAATTCGTATGCAGTACATTGTTTTTCTATACGCTCACTCTTGTTTAAAGAAAAAGGAATTTTTGGAGAATAGGCAACTTCATTTTCTGCGAATTTTTCTAAGCGAAAAGAAGCAGGTTTACCACCTAGACTTATTTGTGCTTGAAGCTGAATGCTAATCAAACTAAATGCAAATAAAAATACGACAAGTTTTATTTGTAGTTGTAGTCGAAGGAATTTCAAGTTATAAGAGTTCATAAAAATCAATTTAGGCAAAATTAGCAATTATTATCTTTTAAGAGCTTTTTTGGAACTCTCAAACGAAGTTCTTTTTTTCGATAATCAATTTCAGCTTTATAATCCAGCAAAATATCACCACCAATTACTCCGTCAATAGCTTGTAAACCATAAGTTTCAAACGATTTATTGATATGTATCATATCAATAATTACGCTAATATAATCTCGCAAATAAACATTTCCAATTTCGAGACTTTCCAATATAATTATATGGCTTTTCATGTCATTGGTTCCCAGACCAGTAGAAAGTTGCTCGTTTTCCTGCATCTCAAGTTCATCAACGAACATAGAGATTCTGTTTTGATCAAAAACTGTACGAGATGCTCCGGTATCTATCAATAAACGACAATCATTTTGGTTAATTTTAGCATTTAGTATAATATGAACACCATCAGATTCAATAGCCACTAATTCAAAAGGTATTTTACAAAGCATATTAGAAATTTGGTTTAAGGGCAAATTTTTGATAGAAATTATCTATGACTTCAGCAGCTTCTTTTGGAGTATCCACAATTTGAAAAAGCTCCGGATCATTTTCGCTAATGTTATTTTCGGCTAAGAGGTTTTGCTTTATCCAATCAAGCAAACCACACCAATAGAATTTTTTAACCAAAACAATAGGAAAACATATCAATTTGTTTGTTTGAATAAGAGTGATTGCTTCAAACATTTCATCCAATGTGCCAAATCCTCCCGGCATAACTATATAACCCTGAGAATATTTCATAACATTATATTTCTTACAAAGAAATAATGAAAACTAAAAAATTTATCTTGATCTATATACGGGTTAGCGTGTTGTTCAAAAGGCAATTCTATATTTAATCCTACTGATTTTCCACTTGCCGCTTGTGCTCCTTTATTTGCAGCTTCCATAATTCCGGAGCCGCCTCCTGTAATTACTCCAAAGCCATTTTTAGTTAACAGGTAAGCAGTATCTACAGCCGTTTGGTAAAATTCTTGATCAGGTTTTGTTCTGGCAGATCCAAAAATCGAAACACAGGGCCCAATTTTGTTCATTGTTTCAAAACCATCAACGAACTCGCTCATTATCTTAAAAATTGACCATGAGTCTTGTGCTTTTGTCTTTGTCCAGGTTTGGTGTTTAATGGCCTGTTTTATTTTTTCTTCATCATTCTGATTCATAATTCTTTTCAATTTGAGTCGCAAAAATAATGAAATTAGCGATTAATCAAAGAATTAGGAGCCGCTATCTGAATTTTCAAAAAAAATTATTGCCGGTTTCAAAAACAATTCTACATTTGCAATATAAATGATGAAAACTTATACATATCGTTATTCTTATTATTGGTATTTTATGCTATAAAGGATTGCTTTGTGTATTATATAAACTAATATAAAGGAGTCCTAAAGTAATTTGGGGCTTTTTTTATGCAAAAAAAATATGATGATAAAATGTAGTAACTATTATTTTTGGAATTATTATTACCTGTTTTACCAATAGGACTAAAAGCATTATGTTTAAATATAGCTTAAGTTCTGCACACGTAGGACTTTTTTTTTGATTAAAACTTAAATACACTAAATGAGTTCAATATTAATTCAACCGGCGAATAGGATTCAAACTGTTAATGAATATTACTTTTCAACAAAACTGGCAGAAATCCGCAAAATGAATGCCAATGGCCATTCTGTAATCAATTTGGGGATTGGGAATCCTGATCTGGCTCCATCGGCAAATACTATTAATGAATTGATACAAACTGCTAATGACCCGGTTAATCATGGTTATCAAAGTTATACTGGAATTCCTGAGTTGAGAGAAGCTTTTTCTAACTGGTATAAGGATTTTTATCAAGTTGAACTAAATCCTGAAACTGAAATTTTACCCTTATTGGGATCAAAAGAAGGAATAATGCATATTTCTTTAGCTTTTTTAAATCCCGGCGATGAGGTTTTAGTTCCTGATCCTGGATATCCCGCATATAAAGCCGTAGCATCACTCTGCGAAGCGAAAGCCGTTGTATATGATTTAAAAGAATCCGATAAATGGTGCCCCGATTTTAATCAACTCGAAAAAATGGATTTAAGTAATGTTAAGCTTATGTGGGTTAATTATCCAAATATGCCAACTGGCAAATCTGCATCAAAAAAACTTTTTGAGCAGTTGATTACATTTTGTAAAAAACATCGAATTCTGATTGTAAACGATAATCCATATAGCTTAATTAGCACTGATAAACCATTGAGTATCTTATCAGTTAATGGTTCAAAAGAAATTACTATTGAATTGAATTCTTTAAGCAAATCGCATAATATGGCGGGATGGAGAGTTGGAATGATAGGTGCAAATTCACATTTTATTCAAGCTATTTTAAAGGTTAAGTCAAATATGGACTCAGGTATGTTTAAGCCAATACAATTGGCTGCAACTATAGCACTTCAAAATACAGCAGATTGGTATAAAACTCAACGTGAGGTATATACAGTTAGAAGGGAAATAGGAAAAGAAATAGTACGAACATTGAAGTGTGACTTTGATAATGAGTCCTCAGGAATGTTTATTTGGGCCAAAATTCCACAAGAAGCTAAATCATCAATGGAATTTAGCGAAGATATTCTTCAAAATAAGAAAGTGTTTATTACTCCCGGTTTTATATTTGGAAAAAATGGAGAACGTTATATTCGAATATCTTTGGCAAATGATAAAGCAATTTTAAATGAAGCATTAAATAGAATCATTAAATAATTATAGAACATGAAGGTATTTATTATTGGATTAGGATTAATTGGAGGCTCTTTAGCTAAATGCTTGAGAAAAAGTGGTTTTGCTGATGAAATAATCGGCTACGACAATGCAGCGGAAAATTTGTCTTATTGTTTGGAAAAGAAACTTATTGATAATTCCTCAGAAGTATTGGACGGTGCCAAAGATGCCGATATTATTATTTTGGCAACTCCGGTTGATGGTATATTGGAACTTATGCCTTCTCTTTTGGATCAACTTGAAGAACAAGTAGTTGTTGATATGGGTTCTACAAAAAAAGAAATAGTAGACTTAGCGGCAAAACATCCAAACGGACAAAATTTTGTTGCTGCCCATCCAATGGCAGGTATAGAAAATTCCGGACCGGCAGTTTCTTTTGAAGAGCTTTTTACAAATAAAGTAGCTATTATCTGCAATCCTGAAAAGAATGCTCGTATGCCATTAAATTTGGTTAAGCTTTTGTTTAAGTCATTAAATATGAAATTGATATATATGGATGCTGTGGAGCATGACAAGGATTTGGCATATCTTTCGCATCTTTCGCATATTTTGTCTTTCTCATTGGCGCTTACAGCTTATAATGTAGAAGATAAAGAGCGTAATATTTATAATCTTGCCGGTGGCGGTTTTGAATCAACAGTTAGATTAGCAGGTAGTTCTGCTGATATGTGGAATCCAATATTCCTGCAAAACAAAGACAATATGTTAGAGGCTTTGAAGCTTTATATTTCAAATCTTGAGCTTTTTAAAGAACATATACAAAACGAAAATAAAGAAGGATTAAATCAATTGATGGAGAAATCGAATGCCATTTATAAAATAATAAATCAATCAATATAAAGCCAAAAAATACCAAAGTACTATGAAAACGAAATTAAAACTCAAACCATTAAGTGAATGGGGATTAGATAATCTAGACCGACCTTTTTTAATATCAGGACCTTGTAGTGCCGAAACAGAAGCTCAGGTACTTGAAACTGCCCATGCACTAGCAAGTCAAAATATCTCTGTGTTTAGAGCTGGAATATGGAAACCAAGAACTCGTCCTAATACTTTTGAAGGTGTTGGTTCAGATGGTCTTAAATGGTTAAGCCGAGTTAAGGAAGAAACCGGACTTAAAGTTGCTACGGAGGTTGCCAATGCTAAACATGTCTACGAGGCTTTAAAACATAATATTGATGTACTTTGGATCGGTGCTAGAACAACGGTTAACCCATTTGCCGTTCAGGAAATTGCAGATGCATTAAAAGGTGTAGATATTCCCGTATTTGTAAAAAATCCAATCAACCCTGATTTAGAATTGTGGATTGGAGCTTTAGAGCGTTTTAATAAATCGGGAATTACTAAACTTGCTGCTATTCACCGTGGTTTTAGCAGTTATGGTGATTCTGCTTTCAGAAATGCTCCTAATTGGCAGATTCCTATTGAATTAAAACGACGATTTCCGGAATTGTTAATAATTAATGATCCAAGTCATATAGGTGGAAAACGCAGTTTAATTAAAGAATTGTCACAAAAAGCGATGGACTTGGATTTTGACGGATTGATGATAGAAGTGCACCCTAATCCTGATGATGCATGGAGCGATTCATCGCAGCAGATCAACCCAGGCCAATTTGAAGAATTAATTCGTGGTTTAAAAATTCGTTCAAAAGGAGAAACACAGCAAAAACATTCTCGCCTTTCTGGTTTAAGGAAAAAAATTGATTATTTCGACCATGAATTAATGGAAATATTGGAGGCTCGCATGAAAGTTGCTTGTGAAATAGGAGAATTTAAACGTGATAATAATATGGTTGTTTTGCAAAATAATCGATGGAATGAGGTAATCGAACAGAGTATTACTTTAGGAAATGCCAAAGGTCTTAGTCCAGATTTAATCTCTAAAATTTTTAAAGCAATTCATCAGGAAAGCATAAATAATCAAACTGATATAATTAACAAAGCAATAGAATAGAACTATGCATATTGAAGTTTTTCCATCAAAAATTTTTGGCGAGCTTCAAGCTCCCGCATCAAAAAGTATGTTGCAAAGAGCTATTGCCGCTGCATTTCTATCTGAAAAACAAGTTCAAATTGATGGCTATTCAGCAAGTGCAGATGCAGATGCGGCATTGGGATTGGTGAAAAACTTAGGCGCAACTATTCAAATACAGGGTAGCCGTTTGCATATAATTCCGAATCAAAATCCAAGAAAATCTCATTTAAACATTGGCGAATCAGGACTGGGGATTCGGTTATTTTCACCCATTTTAGCATTATATGATCAGAATTTTATTATTAATGCAAAAGGGACTTTGCAGAAAAGACCAATGCATCTAATTGAAAACGTTTTAAAATCAAATGGAGTTAATTGCCAAACCACTAATGGTTTTGCACCCATCAAAATTCAAGGTCATCTGAAAGGTGGTCAAATTATTTTTGATGCAAGTGAAGGTTCTCAGCTACTTAGTGGTATGCTTATGGCTTTACCAAAAGTAAGCAAAAGTAGTGAATTATTGGTAAAAAATCTAAAAAGCAAGCCGTATATCGATATGACAATCAACCTTTTAAATGATTTTGGAATTAAGATCGAACATAAAGATTTTTCTCGATTCCAGATTAATGGGAATCAACAATATAATGCTGATAAATATTTGGTTGAAGGAGATTGGAGCGGTGCTGCTTTTATTTTGGTCGCTTCTGCTATAAACGGTTCAGTGCAAATAGATAATTTGAGAAGAGACTCTTTGCAGGGAGACAAAAGAATAGTGGAAGTATTAAAACAGGTAGGAGCAAATATTGTGCAGAAAGAAAATTCAATTTTTGTTGAAAAAAAAGAATTAAAACCTTTTATTTACGATGCTACCGAAACGCCTGATTTATTTCCGCCTTTGGCTGCATTAGCTGCTGCTTGTAATGGAGTAAGTCGAATTAAAGGAGTTCATCGTTTAATCCATAAAGAAAGTAATAGGGCTGAAGCGATTCAGGATATATTTAAAAAGTTGGGATTAATGATTGATTTTGAAGAAGATGAAATGATGATTGAAGGTGTTCAATCCAACGGAGGAACTGTTTCTTCTTTCCATGATCATAGAATGGCAATGATGGCGGCAGTTTTAGGCTTGACGGCAAAAAAATCGATACAAATTATTGATGCTGAAAGTGTTAAAAAATCCTATCCACATTTTTTTGATGATTTGAAAAAACTTGGAGTGAAAGTTGAAGTTTGGAAGTAAGGGCGTCCAAATAATCGTCTAGTAAGGGTTTCACTTTAAGTGAAGCCCTTACTAGCCAGGAATTACAAGATATACCTAAGAATAAAACGTACAGTTTCACTTTACGTGAAGCCCTGACTGGTCCTAAGATTCTAGAAGGATTTCCATCTCATACAGGTTTACACTTCTTCAATACTTCTTTCAAAAAACCCGATGTAAATCCTTTATTAGATTCACAAACTTCTTCAGGTGTGCCTTGAGCAAGAATCATTCCTCCGCCTTCGCCACCTTCCGGCCCTAGATCAATTATATGATCTGCAGTTTTTATAACTTCCATATTATGTTCGATCACTATAATAGTATTGCCTTTATGCATTAACTTAGTCAATACGTCCAACAACACTTTTACATCTTCAAAATGCAGTCCGGTGGTTGGTTCGTCAAGAATATAAAGTGTATTTCCGGTCGATTTTTTAGAAAGTTCAGCGGCCAATTTTACGCGTTGTGCTTCACCGCCTGAAAGTGTTGTTGACTGTTGACCAAGAGTAATATAGCCAAGCCCAACTTCTTGCAAGGTTCTGATTTTCCTAATAATAAAAGGAATATTCTCGAAAAATTTAACCGCCTGATTAATGGTCATATTTAATACATCATTAATCGATTTTCCCTTATAGCGCACTTCAAGTGTTTCGCGATTATAACGCTTTCCTTGGCAGTCTTCACATTCTACCGAAACATCAGGTAAGAAATTCATTTCGATAACTCTAATTCCTCCGCCTCTGCATCTTTCGCAGCGCCCTCCTTTCACGTTAAAACTAAATCGCCCTGCTTGATAACCTCTGATTTTTGCTTCGGGCAGATCTGTATAAAGTTTGCGAATATCATCAAATACTTTAGTGTAGGTAGCAGGATTTGAGCGTGGTGTTCTTCCAATCGGTGATTGGTCTATTTCTATTATTTTATCAATATGTTTTAAACCTTCAACACTTTTATAAGGTAAAGGTTTTTTAACTCCCTGATAAAAATACTGATTCAAAATAGGGTAGAGGGTACTGTTAATCAAACTCGATTTTCCACTTCCTGAAACACCTGTTACACAAATAAATTTTCCTAAAGGGACGTGTAAATCTACATTTTTTAGGTTATTTCCCGTGGCTCCTTTCAATATTATTTCAAGATCATTTCCTTCACGCCGTTTAGTTGGAATTGGAATGATTTTACGTCCGCTGATGTATTCGCAAGTCAAGCTACTACAATCTTTCATTCCTGAAGGATTACCCTGAGCAACAATTTTACCGCCGTGAACGCCAGCCCCTGGACCAATGTCAAGAACTTCATCGGCTGCTAAAATCATCTCTTGATCGTGCTCAACAACAATTACAGAATTTCCGATGTCGCGGAGATTTTTAAGAGATTTTATCAATCGCTGATTATCTCTTTGGTGGAGTCCAATGCTTGGTTCATCCAAAATATATAGAACACCGATAAGTTGAGATCCAATTTGTGTTGCAAGACGAATACGCTGCGATTCTCCGCCTGAAAGTGTTTTACTGGTTCTATTCAGACTTAAATAGCCTAAACCTACATCCAGGAGGAAATTTAATCTGTTTTTAATTTCTCTCAAAATTTCTTTACTGATAACAGCATTTTTTTCGTTATCAGAGAAATCTATATTATCAATCCATTTATAAAGACTAATGAGATCCATTTTGGCAATATCAGAAATGGACTTCGCTGCAATGCGAAAATGTAAAGCTTCTGTTTTTAGACGGTTGCCATTGCAAGTAGGACAGTCATTGAAATTCATAAATCCCGCAGCCCATCTCTTTATTCCAGTGGAGTTTCCGTTATCTTCCTGATTTTGAATGAAATTTATAATGCCTTCGAAATTAAGTGAGTATTCCGATATAACACCTAAATATTCTTTTTTTACTTTAATTGTTTCACTCGAACCATATAAAATAGTTTGTATTGCATCAACAGGAAGTTCGTCAATAGATGAGTCAAGATTGAAATCGAATTTTTCGCCTATCGCTTGTAATTGATTGAAAATCCAATTGTTTTTATAAGATCCCATGGGCGCAATTCCGCCTTTTCGTATACTGACTCTTCTGTTTGGAAAAATTTTATCGATATCAATTTCTGAGACCGTTCCCAATCCATTACAATTTGGACAAGCTCCGTAGGGGGAGTTAAAAGAAAAAGTGTTGGGTTCAGGTAATGGATATGCAATGCCCGTAGTTGGGCACATCAATTGCTTGCTAAAAAAATATGTCTTGCCTGTTTCAATATCTAAAACAGATAAGCTGCTTTTTCCATGTTTTAAAGATGTTTCTATAGATTTTGCAATTCGTTCTTCGAACTTTTCAGCAACTATTAACTTGTCAATAACGATTTCGATATCATGAACTTTATAACGATCCAATTGCATTCCTCTATAAACATCTTCAATTTTTCCGTCGATACGTGCTGTGATAAATCCGAGACGTGCAATTTGATCGAATAGTTCGCGATAATGTCCTTTTCTTCCGCTCACAACTGGTGCCAGAAGCATTATCTTTCGATCGGGAAATTTGCTGAAAATCAGTTCAAGAATTTGTTTTTCAGTATATTGCACCATTGCTTCGCCTGTATTGTACGAATAGGCGGTTGCAGTTCGAGCATAAAGCAATCGTAGGAAATCGTATATTTCTGTAACAGTTCCAACAGTGGAGCGCGGATTTTTATTGGTGGTTTTTTGTTCGATTGAAATTACCGGACTCAGTCCTTTTATTTCATCTACATCAGGTCGTTCAAGATTTCCTATAAATTGACGGGCATAGGCCGAGAAGGTTTCCATATAGCGGCGCTGACCTTCGGCATAAATTGTATCGAAGGCTAAAGAAGATTTCCCGCTTCCGCTTAAACCGGTGATAACCACCAATTTATTACGCGGAATTTTAACATCCATATTCTGGAGGTTATGAACTCTGGCTCCGTAGATTTCAATGAAGTCTTCTTGCGTTGTAATTGTCGTTTCCTCTGTTTTTTTTTGCCTCATCAAAACCGTTAAAATTAATTTGCAAAAGTGCAAAAAATTTTACTTATAATTTTAGGTGTTTTCAAAAGAAAAAAAGAATGATAAATAGCCATTTAATTAGGCTAAGGAACAAGAATAGTATAAGTGCGCCCCGATTTATTTGCCAAATAAGCTTGCCTAATCCAAGGATTATAAATTTTAAATTCCTTATAATTTAAGTCATACGATTTTGCAAAGCCCGGAATATCATTAATAGCAGTATCTACCGTAATTTTATCAAGTTTATAAGGCTTATAAAGATCTTTTCTTCGAAGATAAAAACCATAATCTTCAGGCTTTTCTAAAAGTGCTTTTAGCGCAATAATACGATAGACATAACGACCTGTTTCTTCGTTAAAAATCATATCGTAATAATTGTTTTGCTGCTGACGGACTATTTCATCTGAAATTTTACCCATACCTGCATTGTATGATGCAGCGACTAAAGTCCAATTACCATATTTCTCATAAGCCTTATTTAAGTATTTACATGCAGCTTCTGTGGCAAGTTCAACATCATATCGTTGATCGATATCATTGTTTACCTCCAATCCGTACTCTCTGCCTGTTTGTTTCATAATTTGCCATATACCTGTTGCACCAGCAGAAGAAACTACATGGACTAATCCGCTTTCGGCAACTGCCAGATATTTAAAATCTTCAGGAATATTGTTTTTTTCCAGAATAGGTTCAATTATAGGAAACCATCGATTTGCTCTTTTAATAAGAATAATAGAAGATGAATGAAAATAAGTGTTCACGGTCATCTCGCGCTCAAAAGCTTCCTCAACATAAAACCTGTCGAGAGGGACTTTTTCATCGGCAAATTTCATATTTCGAGGAATTTCTACTGCAAATACTTTGGTGTTTTCTTCAAAACCATCAGCGTATTCATCTGGAGTAATTTCGTATTTATTGCTAAAACTAAAGCTAATTAGAATGCCAATAAGTAAACTAGCTAGAATTGTAAGTAGATTTGATTTTTTCATTTTCATTAGAGATTATTATGGTTTGAAATTTTAAAAAGGACTGATAAAATCTTTGAAAGATGGGCCAACTTTGTCTTTATCAGATAATAAGGGTTTAATATCATTACCCCAGTCTATATTTAGATCTGGGTCGTTCCATTGAATGCTAGCCTCAGAAGATTTGTTGTACACATTAGTGCATTTATAAAAAAATACGGTATTGTCTTCTAAAGTAATGAAACCGTGAGCAAATCCAGGAGGAATCCAATACATAAACTTGTTTTCTTCGGTTAATTCTATCGACTCCCATTGGCCAAAAGTAGGCGATGATTTTCTCAGGTCAACTGCAACATCCAATACTGCTCCTTTTACAACACGAACCAATTTTCCTTGAGAAAATGGCGGTATTTGAAAATGTAATCCTCGCAAAACGCCCTTATTTGATTTTGATTCGTTATCTTGTACAAAGTTTTGATCAATTCCTTTGGATAAAAAAAGTTCTTTGTTATACGACTCGAAGAAATAACCTCTATCATCGCTAAAGACTGTTGGTTTAATTATAAGAAGGTCAGGAATTTTAGTTGTAATTATTTGCATACATGTTCTTTTTTTGATGGTATAAAGATGCGCAAAATATTCAAAAAACAATTTTTTTCTTACAAAGGCTATTAATCTGATAGTCATCGGATGACTCAAAATGGAGTCTTGAAATAATTGGCTGTTTTAAAATAAGTCATCCGATGACTTGAATGTATATGATTATTTATAAAGTGGTGTAATGCCCAAATTAGCAAATACAAACGACCACATATCAGTATATTCTTCAATAATTTTCTCTGTTGATTTTCCTGCACCGTGACCAGCTTTTGTTTCAATGCGAATTACAACGGGAGCATTTCCGCTTTGTTTAGCTTGCAATTCAGCAGCAAATTTAAAGCTATGTGCAGGAACCACTCTATCGTCGTGATCTGCAGTCGTAATAAATGTTGCCGGGTATTTTGTAGCTGCTTGAATATTATGTAAAGGCGAATATTTTAACAGATTTTCAAAATGAATAGAATCATCTGAAGTTCCATAATCAGTAGCCCAATAATATCCAATAGTAAATTTATGATAACGAAGCATATCCATAACTCCAACTGCAGGAATGGCAACTTTAAATAAATCAGGTCGTTGTGTCATGCAGGCACCGACAAGTAATCCACCGTTTGAACCTCCGCGGATGGCTAATTTTTTGCTGCTGGTGTATTTGTTATCAATCAGGTATTCTGCCGCAGCAATAAAATCATCAAAAACATTTTGCTTGTTTAATTGAGTTCCGCCCTGATGCCAGTCTTCACCAAATTCACCTCCGCCACGTAGATTAGGCATTGCATAAACACCGCCATTTTCAAGGAAAACAAGATTTGTAACACTAAAACTGGGAGTCAGACTGATGTTAAATCCGCCGTAACCATACAGCAAAGTAGGATTTTTCCCATTTAATTCAAGCCCTTTTTTATGTGTGATAAACATAGGAATCTGAGTTCCGTCTTTACTAGCATAAAAAATCTGTTTGGTTTCATATTGATCGAAATCAAAATTAATCTCAGCTTCTCTGTAAACTGCACTTTTGTTAGTTTCGATGTTGTATTTGTAGGCAACATTTGGAAAAGTAAAAGAAGTAAAAGAATAGAATGCTATATTGCTGTCTTTATCACCGGTAAAACCACTTACAGTACCAAGGCCGGGGAATTCAACTTCGTGAATCAATTTGCCATATAAATCAAAAATAAATGCTTGCGAAGCTGCATTGTGCATATAGTTTGCCAAAATTTTTCCACCATTTATTTCAACTCCATCCAATACATCTTCCATTTCTGCCAAAATTTCCTTGCGTGTTTGCGATTTGTCTTCGGTATTTAACGCAAATAGTTTGTTTTTTGGGGCATCTTTATTGGTCATTACAAATAAGCTACTACCAACATTATCAACTATATAAGTTTGGTGATTGTAGGATTCTTCAATAGGAATAAATTCATCTCTTTTATCAGTTGCTTTTTTGTAATAAAGCGAATTTCCACGTGTTGAAGGTGTGCTTCCAGTTAATACGATAATGCTCTCATCATCAGTAGTGTAAATACTCCACATATTCAATGGATTTGATGAGTCTTCATAAACCAATTTATCATCATCCTGACTTGTGCCAACTTTATGGAAGAGCACTTTATTGTTTTTATTTACGCCTTTCAGCTCATCACCTTCCACAGGAGCATCGTAGCGACTATAAAAAAAGCCATCGCCTAACCACGACATTCCTGAAAATTTAATCCATTTAAGGTGGTCAGCCATTTTTTCGCCTTTTTCCACATCAATAACGAATATTTCACGCCAATCAGATCCTCCCGAAGAAATACTGTAAGCTGCATATTTTCCATTTTTCGAAAAAGATAAGCCGCTGAGCGCAACAGTACCATCCTCAGAAAAAGTGTTAGGATCGAGGAAAACTCGAGGTTCACCTTCTAAATTATCCATTTGATAAACAACTGATTGCTGCTGCAAACCGTCGTTTTTGGAGTAATACCAAAAATCTCCTCGTTTGTAGGGTAAGCCATATTTTGGATAATCCCATATTTCTGTTAAACGAGATTTAATTTTATCTCTAAAAGGAATGCTTTCTAAATAGCCAAAAGTAACTGCATTTTGAGATTCAACCCAAGCTTTGGTTTCTTCGGAATTATCGTCTTCCAACCAGCGATAAGGATCGGCAATTTCAGTGCCAAAATAATTATCAACTACATCGCCCTTGTCAGTTACCGGATAATCAAGACGTTTACTTGTCGGCTCACAAGATGATGCAATTAAGCCGCTTAAAACAAAATAAAAAATAATTTTTTTCATAGGATTTTGTATTTATTTTGAAAGGAATAATTTATAAAATTTGCATAAAAGTAGCAAAAAAAATGTTTAAAAATGTAATTTTCTTTTTAACATTAACAGCAGTTTTTGGGTTTTATTTGTAGTTTTATTAATTATGAAAGCAAACATTTATATTGATTCGGGTGCAGGGCCTTGTTTTGGTGTGCAAAGAGCTATTCAGATGGCCGAAGAGCTTTTGGAGGAAAATAAAGAACTTGCTTGTTTAGGCGATTTAATTCACAATGATGAGGAGATTAAGCGTTTGGAGAAAAAAGGGTTGCAAATAGTTTCTCATTGCCAAATAGTAGAACAAAGTGGAAAAAATATGCTTTTTCGTACACATGGTGAAACACCTTCTACTTATCGAATTGCAGAAAATTATAATGTTGAGATAGTTGATGCTACCTGTCCAATTGTAAAGGAATTGCAAAATCAAGTTATCAAGCTTAGTAAGAAAATTGCAGAGCAAAACGGACAACTTATTTTGTTTGGCGATATTTATCATGCAGAAATAATTGCTTTAAAAGGATATTGCAACAGTGAGTTCCATATTGTAAGAAATGTTGGAGATATTAATAAATTGAATACAAGAAAACCTACCGTAATTCTTTCGCAAACCACTAAATATCAAGCCGAATACAAAAAAATTGTAAAAGCTTTTGAACACAAACGCAAAACTGAAAAGGCAACAAAATATTCCTTGGAAGTTGTAGAATCTATATGTAAATATGTTGCTAAACGCGATATGCAATTAATCGATTTCTTAGGTGATAAGGATATATTAGTTTTTGTAAGCGGTAGAAAAAGTTCAAATGGTAAATATCTTTTTAAAGTGGGGAAGAAAAAAGTAAAACGGGCATATTTTATTTCTAATCCGGATGAGCTTCAAAAGAAATGGTTTCAGAAAAATAGAAGAATTGGTATATCAGGTGCAACTTCAACACCAATTTGGCTTTTAAATGAAACTCAATTGCGCGTAGAAGAGTTGCTCAAATAGTTGTAAATCTAAATTTAAAAGCTTTTATACAGCTTATAAATCTCTAATTTTGCTATCTTTGATTCAAAATAAAATAGGCTTTTATGTATCTTAGACAGCTCAAATTCACCAATTTTAAAAATTATAAAGAAGCCGAATTGCTGCTGTCTCCACGCATTAATTGTTTTATTGGACAAAATGGCGCAGGAAAAACCAATGTGCTGGATGCCATTTACTATCTATCTTTTTGCAAAAGCTATTTCAATCCAATTGATTCGCAAAATATTCGTCATGAAGATGATTTCTTTGGTATTCATGGCATATATGTCCGACAACAAAATGTAATTGATAAGGTACATTGTATGTTGAAGCGCAATCAGAACAAGCAGTTTAAACTTAACGAAAAGAAATATGATCGTTTGGCCGATCATATTGGTCTTATTCCTTTGGTGATGATTTCGCCATACGACAGGGATTTGATTAATAATGGGAGTGAGGTTAGACGAAAATATATTGATGGTGTTGTTTCTCAATTCGATAGGAATTATTTACATAATTTACTCGATTATAATAAGGCCTTAGCTCAACGAAATGCACTTTTAAAGAATTTTGCTGAGAGAAGATATTTTGATGAAATTGCATTAGAAATATGGGATGTAAAACTGATAAAACTCGGGCATGAAATTGTTAATAAACGCAAAGAGTTTGTGGATGAATTTATTCCAATATTTCAGCAATATTTTACATTGATAAGCGGTGGTAATGAGAAGGTTGAATTGAATTATCAATCATCACTGTGTGAAGGAAAAATGGAAGATTTGTTAAAAGAAAATCTAGCCAAGGACAGGGCCATTAGATATACTTCTGTTGGAGCACATAAAGACGATTTAGACTTTTTGATCGACGGATTTCCGTTAAAAAAATACGGTTCTCAGGGACAGCAAAAATCTTATGTTATTGCAATTAAGTTAGCCCAATTTGAGTTTATGCGTAAGCTAAAGTCTTTCAAACCTATTTTGCTGCTCGACGATATTTTTGATAAGCTTGATACACAAAGAGTAGAGCAGTTGATTCGATTGGTGAGTGAGGAGAATTTTGGGCAAGTATTTATCACTGATACGCAAAAAGAAAGAATAGAGAAGCTATTTGATGCAACTGCATTAGATCATCGATTATTTGAAGTAGTTAAGGGCACAGTAAAAGAAATAAATAATGGTCGAGTTTAGCAAGAACAACGAAAAGAAAATAGATCAAGTTTTCCATGATCTTCTACGTGCATATGGTATTTCTCGTAAATATGATGAACATCGAATGAAAAATGAATGGGAAAATGTTGTAGGACAAACTATTGCGAAACAAACCAAGTCTTTAATTATAGATAAAGAAATTATCTATGTACGTTTGAATTCCCCTGCATTACGACAAGAAATGGGTTATTCTAAAAGTAGTTTGATTAAATCTCTAAACAAGGCTGTTGGTAAAGAGTTGATAAATGATATAGTTTTTTTGTAAAATTGCTTTCTAATTTTTATATTTACTCTCATTTTTTATACTTTAAATTGTCAGGATTTTTCAATTTGACTACTCTTAAGATGTATTAATCTAAAATAGTTTTCAAGATGAAGAAAATGATTCTAAACTTCGTATTTTTATTCGCAATCTTTAGCATATCCTTTGCGCAGAATCTAAGCAATTCTACTACCGAAGGGGTTCAATTTTTTGATGGGACGTGGCAAGAAGCTTTGCTCTTAGCTCAAAAAGAAAATAAACCTATCTTTTTGGATGTCTATGCAGTTTGGTGTGGTCCTTGTAAAGCACTAAAGAAGAATACGTTTCCTGATCCAGATGTCGGCGAATATTACAATGAGCATTTTATTAATGTAACTCTCGATGGTGAAAAAGGAGATGGGGTGAATGTAGCTGGTGAATTAAAAGTACAGGCTTATCCATCGCTATTCATTCTTGATTCATCAGGTAATCCTTTAGTATATTATCCTGGATATTTAAGTCCAACAGAATTTCTGGAATTAGGAAAAGTCGGAATAGAGAAAAATAAGTATTAATTTATTTAATATTGAATTGTCTTGATGATACATGAATGAAATATTTTGTTAAAAAAATAGAAATACGATTGATTATGAACAATATAATTGAACTTAGTGTTTCAAAACAATTTGTATTTAAAAAATAATTATAAGAAAATGAAAAGAATCTCAACAATTGACCTTATATCTTTTATAAACAAGCAACAAGGAATACTTATCGATGTGCGTTCCATTGATGCATATAATGGCTGGAGAATGCAAAATGAAGAGCGCGGTGGCCATATCAAAAGTGCCAAAAGTTTACCTTTAAAATGGACGAAATATATTGACTGGATTGAGATAGTTCGATCCAAAGGAATTCTTCTTGATAGGAAAATTGTAATTTATGGCTATAATATTCAAGATGCAGAAAAAGTAGAAAAATATTTTTTAAATGCTGGTTATACTGACATATACCTCTATGAAAATTTTATAAATGAATGGTCAGCTAATGCCGAGCTTCCTATGGAAAAACTTGCCAGGTTTAAAAATTTAGTTTCTGCTCAATGGGTAAATGAATTAAAGACGGCAGCTAATCCTGAGCATTATAACAATGATAAATTTGTGATAGTACACTCACATTATAGGAATAGAGATGCTTATTTAAGCGGCCATATTCCGGGAGCAATTGATATGGATACATTGGCACTTGAGGCTCCGGAAATCTGGAATCGACGCTCTCCAAAAGAAATAGAAAAAGCATTATTGGAACACGGTATAACTGCCGATACTACAGTTGTACTTTATGGGAAATTTATGTTCCCAAATAATGAAGATCCATTCCCTGGCAGTGCCGCTGGAGATATTGGAGCCATAAGAAATGCCTTTATTATGCTTTATGCTGGCGTAAAAGATATTCGAATTCTGAATGGCGGTTTTCAATCTTGGACTGATGCAGGTTATGCTGTAGAAACATTAGATGTTGCTAAACAAGCTGTAAAATCTTTTGGGCTTTCTATTCCTCAGTATCCCGAATTTGCTGTAGACATTCCTGAAGCTAAAGAAATGTTAGTGTCAAAAGATGCTGAATTGGTTAGCGTTAGAAGTTGGTCGGAATTTATTGGCGAAGTGAGTGGATACAATTATATTGAGAAAAAAGGAAGAATTCCGGGTGCAATTTTCGGTAACTGTGGTTCAGACGCTTACCATATGGAAAACTACCGCAATCTCGATCATACAATTCGTGAATATCACGAAGTTGAAGATATATGGAAAGATGCAGGTATTACTCCTGATAAGCATTTAGCCTTTTATTGTGGTACAGGATGGCGTGGAAGCGAAGCCTTTTTTAATGCTTGGTTAATTGGTTGGCCTAGAGTTTCGGTATTTGACGGAGGTTGGTTCGAATGGAGTAATGATCCGGCTAATCCATATGAAACAGGTGTGCCTCAAATAAAAGAATCAGTAAATCAATTGTAGCATGGAACAAATTGAAGTCCAGACAGAATTTGCTAAAGATGCACTTCATGGTTTATCGGCTAAGCCTAAATATTTGTCGTCGAAGTACTTTTACGACGATCGCGGTAGCCAAATATTCCAGGACATTATGCGCATGCCCGAATATTACCTCACCGATTGTGAATTGGAAATATTTCAGACCCAAAAGCGATCCATTTTTGAAGAATTTGTTAAATCGAGTGATGGATTTGAATTGGTAGAATTAGGTGCTGGAGATGGTTTAAAAACAAAAATTCTCTTGACGCATTTTTTAAATCAGCAAGTCGATTTTAGGTATGCTCCTATCGATATTTCAAGGGTAGCGATTGAAAATCTTGTAAATGATTTGAATAAGCAAATTCCTGATTTAAAGGTTAAAGGCCGGATTGGTGATTATTTCGAATTGATGAAAGAGATTGAAATAAATGGTTATTCTCGCAAAATCATTCTTTTTTTAGGATCGAATATTGGGAATTATTCCCCAGAAGAATCGATTAGTTTTCTAGATAATTTAAAAGCAGTAATGCAAAATCAGGATATGGTTTTTATTGGTTTTGATCTAAAAAAAGAATCACATATAATCTTAAATGCGTATAACGATCCACATGGGCACACTGCTGCATTTAATTTAAATCTTTTGCAAAGAATTAATACAGAGCTTGATGCTAATTTTGATTTGAATAATTTCAGTCATAAAGAATTGTATAACTCCGATTCAGGAACAGCAAAAAGCTATTTAATGAGCAAGATAGCACAAGAAGTAAATATTCAAAGTCTAGATAAAACTATTCATTTTGAAGACGGTGAAAAAGTATTTATGGAGAGGTCGCAAAAGTATGATTTGGAGATGATAAATAAATTAGCCGAAAAATCGGGCTTCGAAATTGTCAGGAATTTCTTCGATCAACGACAATACTTTGTGAACTCCTTATGGAAAATAAAATAAGAGTTAAGAGTGAAGAGTGAAGAAGAGTGAAGAAGAGTTAAGAGTGAAGAAAAGCGCTGAAAGTGCTAAATATAATAGCCTAGGGTGGAGAGAGGAACGAACGAAACCCTAGGAGCTAAGAAAACTACACAAAAGAGCCGCCAGCTTGGTTTTGGAACGAAATAGAACGGTCGGCGGCGATGGAGTATTTTATTAATAATGAAGATTTAAGAATTGGCGTGATATTAATGATTTGAAATAATGTAATGTCAGAGCTTGACTTCTAAGCAAGAAATAAAAACAGAACAACAAAAACAATAGCAAAATGAAAGCAATATGGAATGGTCAAGTTATCGCTGAAAGTGATAAAACGATTAAAATAGAAGGGAATCATTATTTCCCCACCAACACTATTAGAAAAGAATTTCTTGCAACAAGCGGAACAAAAACTGTATGCCCCTGGAAAGGAACAGCTTCGTATTATGATGTTGTAGTTGATGGGAAAATCAATAATGATGCAGCTTGGTACTATCCCAATCCAAAAGCAATGGCTGAAGAAATTAAAGATTATGTCGCTTTTTGGCATGGAGTAGAAGTAATAAAATAGAGTTAAGAGTCTAAGTTAAGAGTTAAGAAAAAGCGCTGAAAGCGCGAAATATAATAGCCTGAGGAGAAGTAAGGTACTTCCAAAGGAATGCCTTTGGCAGAACGTAACCCCAGGATAGGAACATCACGGAAAAAAAGAGCCGCCTTTCATTGTTTTGGAAACGAACCAATCAGCACGGCGGCGATTGAAAAGTTTAAGAAAGCACGAAATTTTCAAAATAAATAAGTATGAATACACAAAATAAAAACTGGAAGCAATTATCAAACCCATTTAACGAAGAGATAAAAGATGCTCTCCAACAACAACATCAAGCAGCTCAATTTATCGCCTTTGTTGGCAAACATCTGATTCCTAATAAAGCTGATGACAGCAATACAAACATGGAATTTATATTCGATGATAATATTCTCCTTGGAAATCCTTTACCAAGTGGTTTTCGTGTAGCCTTGAGATTGACAGATTTAAAGCTGAGTATCTTTGATAAGAAAATGAATTCTAAAAAAGATATTTTTCTTGATGGTAAAACCAAGAAAACAGTTTTTGGCGAATTAAAACAAGGCCTTTTGGATTTGGGTGTGGATGTAACAAATTTCACTGATGAACTGCATTACGAAATTCCTGAACATCATATAGATTCAGGAGCTGCTTTTTCCTTGAAAAATAAAAGCGCTTTTATTGAGAATGCAAATTACAGGCAAAATGCCAAGCTCGTTCTCAATGATATTGCTCCTTTATTTAACGTTGATGAAACGATCAGGATTTGGCCTCATCACTTTGATACCGGAGCCTATTTTGTCATATCTAAAAATGAAAATGGAGATGCTTCTCAGTCTATTGGAATTGGATTGGCAATACCCGACAGTATGGTAGATGAGCCTTATTATTATTTAAGTTTTTGGTCAGAAAAATCAATTGATGGTTCTAATGATTTAGTCAACTTAATTGCTGGACAATGGATGATACCCAACTGGAGTGGAGCGGTTTTAAGGCATTCTGAAATAATGCAACAAAAAACTCCTGATGAACAGTATGAGTTGGTAAAATCTTTTTATTCTCAAGGAATTGAAATGATTATGAAGCATTTAAAACAAGTTTAATATGAAAAGGATAGAACTTTGCAAATTTTCTGATTTAGTAAATAGAGTACCCAAACATGCTTTGGTAGAAAATATTGATTTAGTAATTATTAGATACGATGATCAGGTTTCCATTCTTTACGGAAGGTGCTTACATCGAGGAGCCTTAATGGCTGATGGAAATATTCAAGGAGATAATATAATTTGCGGGGTTCATGGTTGGGATTATAGAGTCGATACCGGTGTTTCCGAATATAATAATGAGGAAGCATTAGAAAAATTTACTGTTGTTATCGAAGATAATAAAGTATATATTGATGCTGATGAAATAAATGCTTTTAGTATAAAGAATCCACAACCTTTTAACAGAAATGAATATTTGGGTGAGTATGCCGATACGAATCCAGAAGCTACAGAACCATTCACGGGTTACATTAAAGAATTAGCAAAGAATGGTTTAAAAAATATTGGTCATCACGGTTTTACGGAAGCTATGGGTGTTGATAGAGATACTTTACCTAAATGGGAAGATATTCAGTTTTTACCGGCTCAATTAGCAAGCAGGCCCTTGCTCGACGAAGAAAATGTAATTACAAAAGTGGTCGTTGGTCCAAAAGCTAAAAAACCTTTAACTCTCGATATACCTATTTTTGTTTCTGATATGAGTTTTGGTGCGCTTTCGCGCGAAACAAAAATAGCACTTTCCAAAGGAGCCGAAAAGGCAGGCACTGGAATTGCAAGTGGAGAAGGTGGAATGTTGCCAGAAGAACAAGAAAACAACTCAAAGTATTTTTACGAAATGGCTTCGGGAAAATTTGGTTTTTCTTGGGATAAAGTTAAAAAAGCACAGGCTTTTCATTTTAAAGGCGGACAAGGAGCTAAAACAGGAACCGGTGGACATCTACCCGGTGATAAAGTCACAAAAGAAATTGCAGAAGTAAGAGGATTGAAAGAAGGTGAGGCAGCAATAAGTCCTGCCGCTTTCAGTAATTTGATTACAGCAAAAGATTTCGCTTTATTTGCCAATGAAGTTCGCGAAAAAACAGGAGGGATTCCAATTGGTTTTAAAATTGCGGCATCTCATATTGAAAGAGACATTGATTTTGCTTTGGAGACAGGAGTAGATTATATTATTTTGGATGGTAGAGGTGGAGGGACAGGTGCTGCACCTTCCATTTTAAGAAACAATATTAATGTTCCTACAATTCCTGCCCTCGCGAGAGCTAGAAAGCATCTTGATAAAGTGGGAGCAAAGGATGTTACACTCATTATTACTGGTGGTTTGCGCATTGCAGACGATTTTGCAAAAGCAATGATGTTGGGCGCCGATGCCATTGCAGTTTCTAATTCAGCTTTACAAGCAGTTGGTTGTTTGGGGATGAGAGCTTGCCATACTAACA
Organism: Bacteroidales bacterium; assembly: GCA_027858955.1. Classification (GTDB taxonomy): domain Bacteria; phylum Bacteroidota; class Bacteroidia; order Bacteroidales; family UBA12170; genus UBA12170. The sequence goes on along the minus strand of JAQIBR010000240.1, from coordinate 16,594 downwards.
ATTGTCCCGTTGGTATTGCCACGCAAAAAGAAAGCCTCCGACAACGTATTATTATAGAGCAGTCTGCAAAGCAGTTATATAATTTCTTCATTGCCACCAATGACTTAATAAAAGTGGTAGCTCGGGCTTGCGGTCATGACGATATTAAGAAGTTCAATTTTGACGATTTAAGTACCTTTAATCGCGAAATGCATAAACTGACAGACATTCACTATGCAGGAATAAAATAGATGATTATGGTCAACACATTAATTCGTTTTTTCAGCCTTTCTGCTATGGAAACAAAAGGCAAAACACCGGAAGGCTTATGCCCGAATTGTTGGGGAGAACAAGAATATGATAATATGATTAGAAAAATGTATATCGATAAACAAATTGACGTAAATAATAGAAAAGCTAATCACGCATTTATTCAAGATTTTTTGGTTACTCGATTACAAGGGATTAAGCTTGTTAAGGGAAAAAATAGTTTTGAATGTCCAACATGCACATTGAAAAACGCTTAAAAAGAATTATAAACAGTGAATTTAAATTCTAATTCATGCGATATCCTGAATTATTCTTTCCATTAGAAAAAGCATTCGATTTAGATTGTTTTCGCGAAATGGATTATTATGCCGTAGAAAATTATCATTTACCCATTGAATTGATGATGGAAAATGCAGGTTTACAATTGGCAAATCTTATTGCCAGTTTTGCTTCTAAATCTCAGACGATAAAAATTGGTATTGGAAATGGTAACAATGGTGGAGGAGGATTAGTTGCTGCTCGAAGATTGTCCGCTTGGGGCTATAACGTTTATCTTGATGTTTTTACTAAACTCACAAAAGAAATCCCTGCTGCACAATACAATAGAGCCATTAAGTTTGGGGCTAAAATTGAACCTATTTCTAATCCTGATATTTGGATTGATGCCTATCTGGGTTTTTCACAACGACTTCCTTTAGATTCTTCGCTTTTAAAAATTATTGCTGAAGCAAATAAAAGTACTGCACAAAAAGTTTCACTCGATATTCCTTCAGGCTTTTTGGGTGATGTGAATTTACCCTATTTCCGAGCAGCTAAAGTATTAACATTAGCTGCTCCCAAGAAAATACTTTATAATCTAGTTCCCAATACTGAAATATACATTGCAGATCTTGGTATTCCTAAAGAGGTTTATGCCAAATTCGGAATACAAGAATTACCATTTCATAAAAACAACATCCTAAAGTTAAAACGCTAATCACATGAGTAAAAAAATAGTTTGGTATAAAGTACTCGATAATAAAAAGGAATTGGCTGAGGGCCGAATAATAACCGTTACAGCCGGGCAAAAACAAATTGCTCTTTCTCATTTCGAAGGAAAAATATGTGCGCTTGATAATAGTTGTCCGCATCAAGGAGGGCCGCTCGGTGAAGGCAGTATAGAAAATGGTATTTTACGTTGTCCTTGGCATGGTTGGGATTATCATCCGTGTACAGGAAAAGCTCCAGGTTTTGATGATGGTGTTGATCCTTATGAGGTAAAAGAAGAAAATGGAGCTTTTTATGTTGGATTGATGGAAGAAGTTGCTCACGTGCCTACCATTTCAGATGTGATGATGGAAACCATGGTCAATTGGGGCGTAGATACTGTTTTTGGAATGGTTGGTCATAGTAATCTTGGTGTTGCTGATGCTATGCGACGTTTAGCAGAAAAAGGAAAATTACAATATTTTGGAATCCGGCACGAAGGTGCCGCAGCATTTGCAGCCAGTGGATATGCTAAGCTCACCGGAAAACCAGCTGTTTGTTTTGGAATTGCTGGTCCTGGAGCTACCAATATGTTTACCGGAATGTGGGATGCAAAAGTCGATAGAGTTCCTTTATTGGCTCTATCAGGACAAGTAAATACACAGGTTTTGGGAACTGGAGCATTTCAAGAAGTAGATTTGCTAAAAGCCTTTCAAACGGTAGCGGGTTTCAATCATGCTGTTCAGGAAAAAAGTAAACATGCCGAGTTGATGACACAAGCGTTAAAACATGCTATTATCACAAGAGATGTTTCGCATATTACTTTCCCTGATGAGGTTCAATTTATCGCTAAGCCTATTGATGAAGAAGCTCAAACTCCTGAAGGAAGAATTACACCTTTTACAATTTCTCCTCCTGCTGAAATGTTAGAAAAAGCGATAGGATTGATAGGAAAAGCGAAACGACCTGTAATTATTGTGGGTCATGGTGCCCGATACTCAATGCCTGGAATAATTAAAATGGCCGAGATGATGAACAGCCCCGTGATTACCACTTTTAAAGGAAAGGGATTGATTCCTGATAATCACCCTTTGGGATGTGGGGTTTTGGGTCGAAGCGGTACGCCTATCGCTTCCTGGTTTATGAACGAAAGCGATTTACTTATTGTATTTGGAGCTTCCTTTTCCAATCATACTGGAATAACCCCTAAGAAACCACTTATTCAAGTTGATTTCGATCCGATGGCATTGAGCAAATTTCATAAAATTGATGTTGCTCTTTGGGGCGAGATAGAAGTGACTTGCAACTTAATGCATAAAGCATTGACTGGAAAGTTGAAGACATTCAATCAAAGAGAAGAAATTGATTCGCGCTGGAATATATGGAAAGCAGAAAAAGAAAGCAGACTGAAAGATGACCTTGGAAAAGGGATAAGCTCGATAGCTGTTTTTGATGCGATGAACAGAATTACTCCTGATAATGCTGTGATTGCAGTTGATGTCGGAAATAATGCCTATTCTTTTGGTCGTTATTTTGAATGTAAAAATCAAGCTGTTTTAATGTCGGGTTATTTGGGCTCTATTGGCTTCGCCTTGCCTGCAGCGATGGGAGCTTGGGCTGCTGTTAAAAACACAAGACCTGTTTGGTCTGTGTCGGGCGATGGCGGTTTGGGACAATACCTTGCCGAAATAACTACTTTGGTAAAATACAATATGCCAATCAAACATATCCTAATTAACAATTCCGAGTTGGGTAAAATCTCGAAGGAGCAAAGAGCTTCAGAATTGGAAGTCTGGCAAACAGATGTCCACAATCCTAATTTTGCCGATTTTGCAAATAATTGTGGTGCTTTGGGTATACGCGTTGAAAAAAAGGAAGAGATCGAATCAGCTATGCGAAAAATCAGCGAACACGATGGCCCTGCACTTCTTGAAATCATTTGTGATGTTACTTTGATCTAAGGGAGGGAGCTTTGGAAGACGGAAGTTGGAAGTCAAAAACTAGGTGGAAGATGACAGAATTTCAAAATCAATATAATCTATTATAGCTATGGAAATCACTTTCGATCTTTGGTATTTATTGCCCATATCCATTCTCATAGCGACTATCGCAATGTCAAGTGGAATTGGGGGCGCTGTATTTTTCTCTCCTTTGTTTATGTTGGCACTAAAGTTAGACCCTTCTGTTGCAGTTGGAACAGCACTCATTACTGAACTTTTTGGTTTTTCATCAGGACTGGTCGCCTATATGAAAGCTAAACTCATCGATTATAAATTGGGTTTAAACCTTTTGTTGTTTTCTGTTCCTTTAGCAATCTTGGGAACAGTATTTGGCAGCGAGGTGCCACCGGATATTCTGAAGGCTATTTTTGCTGTAGGAATTATTTTTATCGGTTCGCAATTATTTACTTCTTGGCGAAAAGAAGAAAAAGATAAAAAAGAAACAGAACGTAAGGAAGAATATAAAGTTCATTTTGAAAAACTACTAATCGATAAAAATGGCAAGGAGTATAAATATACTGTTTGTCATAAAGATATGGGACGATTCTTTGCCGGTATCGGCGGTGCTTTTGTTGGAATGATATCCGTTGGGCTAGCCGAACTTCAGGAATACCATTTGGTGGCTAAGTGTAAAGTGCCTCCTCCTGTGGCAATCGCAACTTCAATATTTGTGGTTGTAATAACAGTATTGGTGGCTTCTGTTGGACATTTTTATGAATTTATCTCAGCAGCCGACCCCGCAATTTTTAATCAAATTATTAATGTTATTATTTTTACCATTCCCGGCGTAATTATCGGGGGACAATTAGGACCCTATATGCAGAAGAAGCTGCCTGAAGATAAAATGAAAATCGGCGTTTCAGTCTTATTTGTTGTGGTCGGCGGATTTATGCTGATCTCTCTAATCAACTAATTTTTAATGAAATGAATTTCAAAATAAAATTTAGTATCGCTTTTTTTATTCTTTTAGGAATGAATGCTTTTCCCCAAAACAAAGTTTCTAAGGCAGAAGAAAGTCTGGTGAGCGATTTTCTGGATTCTTTATGGGTAAACCCAACGAGTTTCTTTAACAAAAACGATACAAATTGGCGTGTACTTTGTTCCAATCTAAAACATGTTGATAAAGAACAACTTAATCAAATTACAGCTTCAATATTTACTGGTTCAAGAGCTATTATTGAAAATGAATCTACTGCCTCTGAGGGATTAATAGGTTATCTAAATAAAAAATCGCAAGTTAAAAAAGATAATATATTTGAAAAAAAGATTGAGCGAAATTTTGCAAATAAAGAGATGTATCCTTACAACAAAATAGTTCTTGTTGAAGGCGATTCCTGGTTCGAGTTTCCGCTTTTTTTACATGAAGTCACTGACAATTTAATAAAACAGGATAATCTGGCTATTTACAGTTTGGCATCAGGAGGCGATTGGGTTTCGAATATGATTTCGAGTGGCGATTATCAGAACGAATATCGAAGTCTAAAACCCGATGTCTTTATCATTAGCGGAGGAGGAAACGATATGGTAGGAGAGCACCGATTATCAAAAATGATAGCTGATGAACCAATTGCCAAAGACTCACCCTTTTTGAATGATTATAAAGAGTACGTTGTTTTACGGCAAAACAATAAAGCAGTGCCTATGTGCAATGCAAATTTTTGTCCGATTGAATACCATTTTTTTTCTGATTCATTGTCGCTCTATACTTCCAATATCGATGCTGAAAATCTTGAAAAAATTGTCAATGGTCGACGCTATATCCATAAAAATTTTTATCGATGGTTGGTCACTTTTAAGCTAGAATATAAAATACTTTTTGAATCAATTAGAAAGATAGATCCCGCCCATTTTGATTCATTAAAAATTATTACGCAGGGTTATGATTATGCCATACCGAATTCGCGAAAAAAAATTGGTGTCAGAATGCTAATGCGTAATGGCAAATGGCTTCAAAAACCATTGGAAAACAGAGGGATATTCGATCAATACACGCAAGAATCAATTATCATGGCTTTAATGTTTGATTTTAACGAAATGCTTATCGAACTGGGAAAAGAATATCCAAATATCTACCATGTGGATGTAAGAGGCTTCACTCGTTTTTTGGAGGTTAATAATAACAAAAGGAAAGGAAAATATTGGTATGACGAGCTGCATCCATCGAATCCGGTTTTTGCAGAAATCGCTAAAACATATATTGCAATTATTAATAATACGCTTCCGAAAAATAATCGCGTTATCAGTGTCATTCAATATTACAATGACAAAAATCATTGAGTAATAATTTGATTAATTGTATGTTAGAATCAATTAATTGTTTACCTTTAATCTTTAAAAACCTTTTTTATAAATTTAAAACCTTAAAAAATGAACACTAAAGTTTCAAAATCAGTAATTGGTGGCTTAGTCGCTACCCTTGTAATGACCTTATTTATGTTTGTCGGTCCTATGATGGGAATGCCAAAAATGAATCCTGCAGAAATGCTTTCTATAATGATGGGAGTCCCTGTATTGGTTGGTTGGATAATGCATTTTGTAATTGGAGTTATTTTTGCTTTATTGTATATTTATCTACTTAAGTCCCATCTTACCAAAGTAGGAAGCTGGGTTGTAAAAGGTATTATATTTGGTTTGGCCGTTTTTGTTTTTGCACAGATTGTCAGGGTTATTATGGGTGCAATATTCGGTGCAATGCCCTCTCCAGAAGGAAACATGGTTTTGATGATGATTGGTAGTATTGTTGGGCATATTGTCTATGGTATTATTGTAGTGTATTTTGTTAAAGGAGCTGAAGCATAACGAGATAACTTTTTGAATAGAGAATTATTATTTTCTATTTTTATTATAAGCCCTGTTCTGCGGGGCTTTTTTGATTTTGTATGACCGGAATGATAAAAATGTGATGAAACGAATGTTAATGTAAGTATCAGATAGATAGGAGATTATACTGGCTATAAGTATAAAGAGATGCCCCAAAGCACCGCTATATTTAAATAGAAGAGTTGTTATTTTGGGAGTTTCTAACATTTTTTCCAAGACTTCTTTCTAAGCCATATTGAGTTATTAACCACCTCTCTCGGCTACCGGAGAATTCATTCCAAATCTTTTAACCGTAGAGACAACTTACCTCAATCTGGCTATTATCAAATACGAAACAAACGGAAATTAAAGATGTTTTAATAACCATAATTATTGGGTTTATTTTTTATGGAACTTATATAATTTAATGAATATCAAGAAAGTGTATTGTATGAAGATTACGACGTTTATATGAAAATGAAAACAGATTAATAATTTAATGAGGGAAAAAGTTTAATTTTAAGGTTTTAAAAATAAAAGATTTGATAAAACAAAAACAACCTATCCACTTTATGCTGCTTCTTATTTTAGCCGGCGAAGCCATTTTTATTTTACCTTTTGTTTTGGCTCGTGTATTTAGACCAACCTTTTTAGATGTATTCAATCTAACTAATCTGGAATTAGGAACTTTATTTTCTATTTATGGCGTAGTTGCTATGATATCCTATTTATTGGGTGGATGGCTAGCTGATAGATTTCAGCCTAGACTCCTAATTTCATTTGCTTTATTCCTTACAGCCATAGGCGGTATATTTATGTCAGCCTATCCTTCTTATAATATAATGAAGTTAATTTTTGGATATTGGGGATTTACTACCATTTTTTTGTTTTGGGGAGCAATGATAAAAGCTACTAGAATATGGGGAGGAGCGAATATGCAAGGAAGGGCCTTTGGCATATTAGATGGCGGCAGAGGGCTTGTTGCAGCTGGAATAGGATCGTTAGCAGTCCTTATTTTTTCAATTTTTACAAATGTTGATATAGAAGCAGCTAGCTTGGTAGAACGCAAGGAAGCTTTTCGTTATGTGATTCTTTTTTCTTCATCTTTTGTAGGAATTATAGGTTTGCTGGTATTGCTTTTTATGAATCTCAAAAATGATGATAATTCCTTGGGAGAGAATAGTCAGATGAAAATTTCCATATCCAATTTTCGTGAAGTGGCAAAAATTCCCAGTGTGTGGTGGCTGATGCTCATTATTTTATGTGCTTATGTTGCTTATAAAATAACAGACGTTTTTTCACTTTATGCAAAGGAAGTAATGTTTTATAATGAAATAGAAGCTGCACAGGTCGGAACTTTTCTGCTTTACATAAGGCCAGTAGTAGGTATTAGCATAGGAATTCTTGCCGACCAATCGAGAAAATCTTTATGGATGATATTAGGATTTATAGTAATGCTTTTGGGGTCTTTGATATTTGCTTCTGGAATTATTGATGCAAATATGCATATTCCGTTTTTCTTATCATTAATTGGCACGGCAATAGGAACTTACGCAATTAGGGCTTTGTATTTTGCGGCATTGAAAGAAGGAAATATTCCTTTATCAATAACTGGTACAGCTGTAGGTATTATTTCATTTGTTGGATTTACACCAGATATTTTTGTGGGTCCTATTATGGGATATCTACTGGATAATTCTCCTGGAGAAACTGGTCATCAGCATGTATTTATAATGCTTGCTATATTTGCAAGCATAGGTTTGCTAGCTTCTTGGGTGTTTTATAGAAAAACGACGAGAGAATTAAGAACATAAATTAATCTATATGATCATTTGCATTAATTATTTGTTTTATCAGTTGCACAGACTTTTTTATTGGTAGCAAAAAAGCTTTTTTCGGAATGGACTCTTAATTATAATATCTAAATTTGTAGATATTATAAATAGCAAATTAAATATATATTAAATGAAGAATTTTAATAAATCAATTGTCATAGCTTTAATATTGGGTGTTGTTGGGTTTGTTGCTGGTTGGCAAATATATGCTCCTGATCTGGGTCTCAAAATGCTATTTGGAATTTCTGATAGTTTATTAGGCAATATTGTTTCAGATGCTGTATTAAGTTCAACAAGAACAAAAGTATGGATAGTAGCTGGTGTTGGAGCATTAGTAGGATACATTATAGGTTGGAATTTGAAGAAAAAATAAATCTCAATAATTAGAACTATTTAAATCAAAGATCCTTGCTTCTTAAATAGCTTAGGATAGATTTTGCTATTGATGATAGATTGAATCAATTGTAAGTACATGAAGAAACCTCCAAAGAAAAAAATAACTAGAGAAGGATTTAGAAATGCATTTAAACTCTGGGGATATATTCGTCCTTATGGCAAAGAGTATTTGTTGGGAATGTTCTTCTTATTGGGTTCTAGTCTTGCAAACTTAGCTTTTCCGAAGTTATTGGGTGATATAGTAAATTCAGGAAATCAAGGAACTCTTGGTCAGACACTTAATCAAACGGGGCTTTTCTTAATAGCTCTACTAATTGTACAATCTGTATTTTCTTATTTTAGAATTGTCTTGTTTGTGAATGTCACTGAAAAATCATTGGCACTTTTACGTCGAGCTACTTATAATCATCTAATAAAATTGCCTTTAAAATTTTTTGAAAAAAGAAGAGTAGGGGAATTAAACAGTCGGATTTCGGCAGACGTAACACTTCTGCAAGAAACTTTAACTACCACATTGGCCGAATTTATTCGTCAGATCATTATCATTATTGGCGGTACTACATTATTAGCAATTACATCGGTTAAGCTGACTTTATTTATGCTGGTAATTTTGCCTCCGGCTATGATTTTAGCAAGGGTTTTTGGAAAATTTATCCGAAAGTTTTCTAAAGATGTTCAGCAGCAAGTAGCTGATTCTAATACCATTGTTGAAGAAACCTTACAAGGAATACAATCTGTTAAAGCATTTACAAATGAGCATATCGAAATAGACCGATATAAAAAGAAAACTATCGAAATTGCCGAATTGGGGATGAAAAGCGGAAAATATAGAGGCGCTTTTTCTTCCTTTATTATTCTTGGATTATTTGGTGCTATCTCAGCTGTAGTTTGGCAAGGCTCAAGGTTAATGACTGCAGGAGAATTAGAATCTGGCGATTTATTTTCATTCGTCATTTATTCCGTTTTTGTTGGTGGAAATATTGGTGGTTTGGCAACAGTTTTTGCAAAAATTCAAAAGTTTATAGGCGCAACTGAGGATTTATTTGAACTATTTGAAGAAGAAGAAGAAGATATCACTGATGTTAAAGTCATTGAGAATAAATTTCTATTAAGGGGAAGCATAACACTTAATAATCTTAATTTTTCTTATCCAACAAGACCTGACGAAAAAGTGCTTAAAAACATCAATTTAAAAATTGATTCAAATAAACTAATTGCGCTTGTAGGTGCAAGTGGGGCGGGAAAAAGCACTTTAGCATCTTTGCTTTTATTATTACATTATCCCAATAAGGGTGAACTATTTTTTGATGAAATAGATGCGCATGATTATCCTCTCTCAGTATTGCGAAGTCAAATCGCATTAGTACCGCAGGATATATTTTTGTTTGGCGGAACGATAAAAGAAAATATAGCTTATGGAAAAGAATCTGCTAGCGATGAAGAGATATTAAATGCAGCCGAAAAAGCTAATGCTATGGAATTTATTAGTCGATTTCCAGATCAATTGGAAACTCTTGTTGGTGAAAGAGGAACGCAATTATCAGGTGGTCAGCGTCAGAGAATAGCTATAGCAAGAGCAGTTTTGAAAAATCCTAGAGTATTGATTCTTGATGAGGCTACTTCATCTTTGGATTCTGAATCCGAAAGATTAGTACAAGATGCTTTAGAAAAATTAATGATTGGCAGAACTTCCATTGTTATTGCTCACCGTTTGTCAACTATCAGAAAGGCTGATAATATTGTAGTAGTTAAGCTAGGTGAGATAGCAGAAGAAGGGACGCACGAGGAATTAATGGAATTATCAAATGGCATTTATAAAAATTTAAGTGAATTGCAATTCGCGGTTTAGCTTTTTAAGATTGTTATTAAAAGATTTGACTAATAAAACCTTTGCTTAACTTTGAGTTGCCGTTGGGTGCCTTTCTAGTAAAGATAAAAATTGAACCACAAAGTAACTTAGTTTTGCACAACAGGGCTAACGCATCTAATTTTACCGCAAGGAACGCTAAGGAATTCGCAAAGAACGCAAGCACTAAGAATCAATGACAAATAAAATTGCAAACTTTGCGTAATTATTGCGGCCTTTGCGGTAAAGATTCATAGCACTAAGTTTATCGTAGTTTAAAAAAGTAAGCATCTTGACTTGGGGTGATTTGACTTACGGATTTTGGGGAACTAAATATAACTGTTTTTAAGATGCGTTTGCCCCGTACTGCAGAAAGGAATACTAAGCATAAAGCAAAATATTTTGTATCTTTTTAGATTTTAAGAAACGATGCATAATTTATTAAATAAAAAACCAATAATGAAACAATCAAAAATCATAGCGTTTAGCCTGCTTTTTATTTTGAGCAGCTGTGCCGAGTTAAATCAAATTGCTACACAAACTATGGGAGGAGCTGTGCCTTTGCCTCAAAATGATATAATTAATGGTTTGAAAGAATCCTTGGTGCAAGGTGCAAGCAAATCAGTTAATATTCTTGCAATTTCAGATGGTTATTATAAAGATGAACTGGTGAAAATTCTTTTACCTCCTGAAGCAGATATCATTGTAAAGAATATAAATAAGATTCCAGGAGGTAGTCAGTTGCTCGATGATGTTCTGCTAAAAATTAATAGAGCTGCAGAAGATGCCGCTAAAGAAGCAAAACCTATTTTTGTAAATAGCATTAGAAGTATGAACATTGCCGATGCTTTTGGCATTTTAAAAGGCGCTGACAATGCAGCTACTGCCTATCTACATAAAACAACATATGAACAGCTATTTGCATTATACAAACCAAAAATTAATACATCTTTAGAAAAAAAATTAGTAAGCAATATCTCCCCCAATCAAAGTTGGGATTTGCTAACAGGAAAATGGAACGAAATAGCAAATACAATTGTTGGTAGAATTGCCGGATTTGAACCTGTAAATGTTAAACTCGACGAATACCTTACTCATAGAGCTTTGGATGGCTTATTTCTAAAAATTCAAGAAGAGGAAATGCGTATTCGTAAAGATCCTAAGGCTCGTACGTCAGAATTATTAAGACGTGTTTTTGCAAGGCAAGATGGTTAAATTTCTTGAAATGATGGATAATGTTTCAATTTCAGCTATAAATATTGTTTTAAATTAATATTCTAAGATGCCAAACAATACACAAAAAGTAATTCTTTTTGGCCGAGAAACACCTCTCGAGTTTTTGCCTAATTTGTCTAAACATTTAGGTCCAAAAATTTACATTAAAAGAGATGATGAAGGTGGGAGAGGCGGAGGCGGAAACAAACTCAGGAAATATGAAAGATTAGTTGCTGATGCTTTGGCCACAAATTGCGATACTTTAATTATTGCAGGGCATTATCAATCAAATGCTTCTAGAGCTCTTGTGGGTGTAGCTTGCCAATTTGGATTGAAATCAATTGTTGTGTGTAAGGAATTAATTCCTGAGCAAAATTCTGCTTTCAATAAAAGCGGCAATGCTCTTCTAATGAATCTTATGGATGCAGAAATTGTTGCAATTGAAAAAGATGATGATTATCAAATAGCAATGATGGAAGTGGCTGAAAGAATTAAAAATTCGGGTGGAAAGCCTTACATTATTCCATTCGGTGGCTCAAATTTACTTGGAGCACTTGGCTATGTTGATTGTGCCAACGAAATTATTGATCAATTTGAAAGATTAAATACTAAACCGCCTGATTACGTTTTTGTTGCATTAGGTAGTGGAGGAACACAAGCAGGCTTGCTTGCAGGATTTATGAAAAAGAATTATAAATCTAAGATTATTGGAATTAGCGTATTGCATTCTACAGAAACGGCAAGAAATATTGTTTCTGATTTGACAAATGAAGTAATAAATAACATCTCCCTTGATATTGATACAGCTCCAAAAATTATTATCGACGATAAATTTGTAGGAGAAGGCTATGGAGTTCCCACAGTGGAGGGTTTAAAAGCAATAAAGCTTTTGGCCATGTCAGAAGGACTGTTTTTGGATCCTGTTTATACTGGAAAGGCAATGTCAGGACTTATCGCTTATATTGCATCAGGTCGAATCACAAAAGATGATACAGTTGTCTTTATTCATACGGGTGGAATACCATTACTCCATGCTTATTACGACAAATTATTTGAATAGAAAATGACTGTAATTAGAGTTGATTATCTTTTCAAAAATTCGTAATGCAAATGACTTAACAGCTGTCTCACTAGTTGTATTATTTTACAGTGAATTTTAAAATTTTTGGTTTGACCAGTCTGTCGAAATCCTTATATTTCATTTTTATTAGCAATGAATGAGTGCAGGCGTTAAAAGCAATTACTTCGTCTTCGGCCAGACTTTTTGCTACATATACATCAATACCATATAGATTCCCAAATGGGGGCATGGCTCCAACTTCACAGTCAGGGAACTTATTTTTGAACTCAAATTCTTGAGCCAGATTAATTTTTTTAGCTCCAAGAGCAATTTTCAACTGCTGAAAATCAATTCGATAAGAAGCAGGTAATACTGCCATTACCATTTTTCCATCCATCATTATAATGACGGATTTGGCTAATTCTTTTCCTGGGACATGTGCCTTGGCAGCAATTTTTTGGGCAGTAAAAGCTCGTGAATGACTTATAGTAATATATTCAACCTGATTGTCATCTAAATACTTTTTTAATCTGTCATCTGGCATATCAACCTCCTTTTTAATTTTTTGTAAAACAATTATATCATTTGAATCATTATGAAATTCTTCTATAAAAATACAACCAAATCAGGGCGAAACTCAATTTTTGGAACAGATTTTTTGTGTTCATTTTTTTTCTGCCTGCATTATTAAGGATATCATATATCTTTGAAAAAGGAAAATGTAATATGAAATTTCAGAAATATTGATGAAAGAATCAAGATTAAAAATAAGAATATTAAACAAAGAAATACAGGCAGATAGGCCTGAACCAATTATTTCGAATATTGATGTAGTCCCGTTTAATCGTGAAATGGATTCGCAAATTGCTATTGATGCTCTTATTGAAGGTTATTCTGTTTTAATTGTCGATTTCTACAGCAGTGGTCTTCTAGTGTTGAATGCATTAAAAAAACATCTTAAAAACAAATATTCTGATCAATCATTTCAAGGACAGCGTGATTTTCGTTCAGTATTTAGAGAAATTTCGCATCGCATTTTGTTAGTTGTACGTGAGCAAAAGCTGAGCGCAAAAAAAGCTCCGGAAATTGGTTGGTTAAAAATATTATATCCTGAATTAAATGAGTTTTTGTTACCTTTTCCGCAGGTTCAAGGTCTGAACAGTTCCTGGCAATGGTATCAAAAAGGTATTGAAATTCCTGTGTTGGACAGGAGAATTTTTCCTTGGTTCGGAACTTATTTTCCAACCCGATTCGAACATTTGAAACTTTTTAATAGCTGGCTGAAAACTTATAAAGGAACAAAACAAACAGCAATAGATATTGGAATTGGTAGCGGTGTGCTTTCTTTTCAGATGTTGAAACATGGTTTTGAAAAAGTGTATGGAACAGATTCAAATCCGAATTCTATGATTGGTTTGAATGAAGATTTGGAAAAAAATAAATTGCAATCGAGAATAGATTTGATATATGGAGATTTGTTTGCTAATCTCAATTTAAAAACGGAATTAATTGTTTTTAATCCACCCTGGATTCCTGCTTCCTATAATTTAGAAGGCATGGACAAAGCCATTTATTATGATGAGAATTTATTTCCGCGATTTTTTGCTGAAGCAGAAAAACATCTGGAAATAGGTGGAAGAGTGGTTTTATTATTTTCGAATTTGGCGCAGATATTACAAGTAACAGAATATCATCCAATTGAGAGAGAGTTAGCTAATGAAAATCGATTTCAAAAAGAATTTTTCTCACAAAAAAAGGTTGGCGCAGCTTCGAAAAAAACGCAAAGAAACCTAAACTGGCGTGATTCCGAAATGGTAGAAATATGGGTTTTGAAAATGATGAATGCTTAATAGTGTTTGTTTATTAAGTACTTGATGTTGCCAAAATAATTTATTAAACGTAATATTGCGAAAATAATTATGGAAAAAACAAATATTTCAATTACAGAAAATCAAAAACAAGCTGCACGCTTTGCAAAAGCGTTGGGTCATCCAATTCGCCTGTATATCATCGAATTACTTTCTAAACAATCCTGTTGTTATAGCGGCGATTTATCGGAGATATTGCCCATCGCGAAATCCACACTCTCTCAGCATCTTAAAGAATTAAAAAATGCAGGTTTGATCCAAGGCGAAATTGAAGCGCCAAAAATAAAATATTGTCTTAATCGTGAGAACTATGAAATAGCACAAAAGCTTTTTCAAGGTTTCTTTCGATTATAATTATCAGAATTATAGATTGATATGTTTTTTGTATAAATAAAACTTATTTAAAAAGACAAAAATGAAAAAATACGTATCGTTATTAACATTAAGCTTTCTGATATCACTGATAAGCTTCGGGCAGAGTGGAAAGGTTTATGATAATCTTTCAATGACAAGTAAAATTCTTAAAAGCGAACGGAAATTTGCTGTTTATCTGCCGCCTGATTATGAAACTTCCGATAGGAGTTATCCTGTTCTTTATCTGCTTCACGGTGCAGGTGATGATCAAACAGGGTGGATACAATTCGGAGAAATTCTGCGAATAGCTGATAATGCAATCAAAGAAGGCAAAGCAACGCCAATGATAATTGTTATGCCTGATGGCCAAACAGGCCGACGAGGTTATTTCAACGATATCAAAGGCGATTGGCAATATGAAGATTTCTTTTTTGATGAGCTAATTCCTTATGTCGAAAAGACTTATCGAAGTAAAGATGAAAAACGCTTTCGTGCCATAGCAGGTCTTTCGATGGGCGGCGGAGGCTCTTTTATGTATGCTTTACATCGTACTGATATGTTTTCTTCGGCATGCCCATTGAGCGCTTATATAGGACCGCTTTCAGTTGATGATTTAAAAGCACGGCTTTCAAGAAATAAAGAAAACTATTCCGATTCGCTGGTACAAGCTTATTATGAACAGCACAATGCACTGTCTCTAATTGATAATGTAGCTACTGAGAAAATTAAATCAGTTCGTTGGTTTATCGATTGTGGAGATGACGATTTTTTATACGAAGGAAATAGTCTTGTACATATCGCTATGCGAAAAAAAGAAATTCCACATGAATTTCGAATTAGGAATGGTGGTCATAGTTGGACTTATTGGCGTGAGTCGCTCCCAGTAGTATTGGAATTTGTATCAGATGCATTTCACCAGCATTAAGAATTAGCCGAGCTCATTCTCTAATTGATTTGCTAAAGTTTAAGGGTATTTATCCAATTAAAATAAAATAAATGCCACAAAAGCTCCAAAACACCAAATCCCACAAAAGAAAATTTATAAATTTAATGTTGAGTCCACTCAGAAAAGTCGATAGATTATCCCGAAGGGATAAAATTTGAATAACCACTGGTGTAACCGGTGGAAAATAAGCGAAATTGAAATCACAACCCTGAAAGGGTTGAACTTGTAATATGTTAATATTCAACCCTTTAAGGGTTGTAAGTTCATCTATCATCCTTCCGTGGGTTGCACCGTTCGACTGAGCTCACGCTGAAGCCCACGGTTATTCAAGTTCAGTCCTTTCAGGACTTTTTAATATTTTGGAGTGAACTTAAGGTTGTAGTTCTATCAACAATTTTTGAATTGCTTTGGTGATATTTTACTTTCAGTGAGGGGTAACGCCTTTGTGCTTTTTGCCAAAGGCATCCCTTCTTGAGTGGTAAAAAAAATATTTCAAACGCATTTTTTCCTGAAATAGCCATTTAAAGAATATACAATTGATTCTGATTTAAAATTGACTCCTTGGAAATTTTTTATATTTTTGAATGAGAATGGATTCATCATGCCAATCAAAGAAAAAGCAAACTCATAACCCTAATAATCAAATCATGAAAAGAAAACTAATCCAAAGCATGTTCCTAATCTTTTTATTTATTACAGCCTGCAATCCAAATGCCAACAATGATCTGGCAAGATGGGAAAAACAAGCTGAAAACACAACTATTATTCGCGACAATTGGGGAATCCCTCACGTATACGGTAAAACAGATTCTGATGCTGTTTTTGGATTGATATATGCGCAATGCGAAGATGATTTCAACCGTGTGGAAGTTAATTATGCTACCGCGATGGGTCGAATGGCCGAATTTGATGGTGAAGCTGCTATTTATTCTGATCTCAGAATGAAATTATATATTGATCCTATTGAAGTTCAAAAGGAATATGAACATAGTCCTGAATGGCTGAAAAAACTCATGAATGCTTTTGCCGATGGTGTGAACTATTATTTATACACTCATCC
>JAQIBR010000235.1 GCA_027858955.1 Bacteroidales bacterium | reverse complement strand
GTTTTAACTTTCCTAACCACATCGATAATAGTGCCATCCACCCATTTAATTGCCGCAACAATTTCATCAGTAAATTCAGGTTTATCAGCTTTTCCACAAATTGCTTCTGCTTCTGCTTTAAGCTCTTCAATAGTTTTTATCGGTAAATTAGAATGCTTTAATTTTTCAATTAAATCTGTTCTGCGAGGATTGATAGCAATTCCCCTTTCAGTTGCAATTACATCTATTAATTCACCTGGTCCACAAAGAGTTGTTACCTCATCAACAATTACCGGAATTCTATCGCGGAAAAGCGGAATAGGTAAAATAGTGCATTTAGAAAATAAGCAGTTTTGCCAACCACCAATACCGTGCAAGAGCGCCCCATCGGAATGAGTTACAACATTGGCATTGAAATTAACATCTACTTCTGTTGCTCCAAGAATGACTACATCTACCATGCTTGCAAAATTTCCTTTGCTATGATAATTGTAAGAAGTAAAAGGGCTCGTAGCCAAATGGCCATCATTTTCGCGCATAGAGCGAACACCTTCCATATCGAAGGTTTGGCCATCGAGTATATAATCAACCAAACCATCTTCTAGCATTTTAACAGGATATTCATTCGAGCCTGCACGAATAAATCGTGCCTTCCAGCCTTGTTCTTTTAATATTTCTGCAAAATATATACCGATACTTAAAGCAGTACCACCAGCACCAGCTTGATAGGAAAATCCATTTTGAACTATTCCAGCTTCTACACAAAATTGAGCTGTCATTTCTGCAATAAGAAGTCGATCTGGACTCTTAGTAATTTGAGTTGTTCCTGAAACTATCTTATCAGGATCGCCAACTTTGCCAACTAAAACGGTAAAATCGACATGATTTCCATGAATTTGAAAAGGAACGCAAGGAAAAGGAACTAAATTATCCGTAACCACAATAACTTTATCAGCATATTGAGAATCTCCGAGTGCAAAACCTAGCAAGCCACAAGCAGCACTTCCATTTACACCATTTGCATTACCAAAAGCATCTGCCGAAGGAGCAGCAATTACAGCAATGTCTATTTGGACTTCTCCATCTTGTATAGCCTGATAACGACCACCATGAGAGCGAAGAATTCCAACTCCAGCCATTCTTCCCTCAGAACAAAAACGTCCCAAAGCACCATTCATACTACCTTCGATATGATGAATAGTTCCATCTTCCAAATAAGGGATTAAATGTTCGTGACAAGGAAATGAAGCAGAAGGATACCAGCGTAACCCTTTTATCCCTAATTCTTTGGCAATATCAAAAATTTGATTCGCTATTAAATCGCCATTACGAAAATGATGATGAGTGGAAATGGTCATTCCATCTTTTAAGCCGGCTTTAATCAATGCTTCTTTTAGGTTGGGAACTAATTTATTTCCGTCAGCAGGATAATCTGCACAGCTCGGAATAAGTGGTGCATGCTTTCTTCCATTTGGACGAAATTTACCAACTCCTTGAAATGCAGTATGTTGCTCTCCATTAATGATTTCAGGCACTATTCTTCCTGCGGCGTTTTTGACTAGTTTATCGTATTTTTTCATTGTCGAGAAATTCTTTTCAAGATAAATATTGTCTTATTAAATGTGGAATTAATTCTTGGTTTCCTCTTGCCAGTCTTTATTGAGTTTTCCCATATCCACAGCCAATTGAATTACTTTTTCGGCACGTTTTACTACAGGTGCATCTATCATTTTTGTTCCCAAAGAAACTACTCCGAGACCTTTTGATTTGGCATTGAGAAAAGCAAGGTAAATCCGTTTTGCTTTATCAATTTCAATCTTATCGGGAGCAAAATTATCATGAATTACACGAATCTGGCGTGGATGAATACAGCCCATTCCATTAAAACCAAGGCTTTTTGAAACCTGGACGTTTTGCTCCAATCCTTCCATATCCGAGACATCTGAAAATACAGAATCAATGGCCTGAATTCCTGCGGCAACTGCAGCATTAACCAATGTTGTCCGAGCAAAAAACGATTCTGTTGCTTCAGCTGTGCGGCGCACTCCCAAATCTGCAGTATAATCTTCCAAGCCAATAGCTAAAGAAGAAATCGAATCGGCGGCAGTTGCAATAGAATATGCATTCATAACTCCTTTAGCACTTTCAATTATCGGCATAAGCCAAACCATGTTCTTTAAATTATATTTTGCCTTAAGCTGCTTGATTTTTTCATCAACCACAATCAATAGCTCTGGCGTTTCCACTTTTGGAACTAAAATAAGATTAACTCCATGCGGAACTACATAGTCAAGATCTTCTAATCCGCGTTCGCCTTGATTGATTCTTACCATTCTTTCAGCACCATAAAAATTCAATGATCTCAAAGCATTGCGCACCAAAAAACGAGCATCATGCTTTTTGTCGGGAGCAACAGCATCTTCCAAATCAAGTATCAACCCATTAGGCTTATGAATTCCTGCATTAAGCATTAAACTCGGTGAGTTCCCAGGTAAATACAAACGAGAAAAACGATGTTGTTCTTTTTTGCTTGGAAGTTTGTTTTCTTTTTGAATTTCGATGAGAAATCCCTTTTCAGTATCAATTAAGACCTTAATTGCTGCTTCCAACCTAGCGGCAATTACAAAAGGCAGTGCGCCACTATCAACAAACTGAATATGAGCGTGTTCGATATTAAAGAAGCCAAGAATATCGAGTACTAATTTCTTATTGGATTTTCCAAACATGACCTCCACTTTGGAATTCATTTCAAACTGAATTCCACCTGAATTTGTCAGTTCTAATTCGATAAAGCAGTCCGATCGAACTCCTGTTCCTTTATTCCCCGCATAAGCGGTTTTTATTTTTTCAGATACCATAATTATTGAGTAATGGATTATTAAAATCGCATTTCGAGTAAAGATTTCAAACGATCAGGTGTCAATGCTTTTTGCTCTCCTAAATTAATTTTTCCTTGCTTAGCAAGCTTTTGTATCACTTCTTCGATTCCACTTTCAGAAATACCGTATTCGCTAAGGCGTGTTTTTGTTTCTAAACTTCTGAAAAATTCTTCTGTTTTAATAATGGCTTGATCTATCAAAATTTCATCATCATCTTC
>JAQIBR010000128.1 GCA_027858955.1 Bacteroidales bacterium | reverse complement strand
CCTTAACCGAGAAATATGCTGATTTTATCATAAACGAAATGAAAACTAATTCTCCTGAAATTCAGCAATTATCTAAAAACAAGGAAATTATAGAGAAAAAAAGTTTGATGTATAAGCGTCAATCTTTTATACCTGAGGCGGCTCTTTTTGCTAATGCTGATCAAGCATTTGTTAGAAATGGTGTAGTTGTAAACACCCAATTACCTATTCCTCCACCTCCCGATGACATCACTTGGAATGCAGGAATTCGACTAAGTATTCCCATTTTTGAAGGAGGGAAGAAAGTAGCTGAAAAGCAAAAGTCTATGCTTGAGTTGGATAAATTAGATTTTCAGAAAACAAATTTAGTCAGTCGGTTCGAGAGTGGAATTAGGACAAATATTCAAAAATTAAGGGCATCTTTTCTGGAGTTGGAATTATCGAATAATGCTGCTCAAGCTGCCGAAGATAATTTTAATATTGTTCAAGATGCATACAGTCAGGGAGTTGTTGATCTTATTCAGCTCATTGATGCTCAAAACGTGATGATAAAAACAAAATATTTGGC
Source organism: Bacteroidales bacterium (assembly GCA_027858955.1). Lineage (GTDB taxonomy): Bacteria > Bacteroidota > Bacteroidia > Bacteroidales > UBA12170 > UBA12170. Next base: position 5,707 of record JAQIBR010000128.1, on the reverse strand, counting down.
AAATATAGCCTACTATCAATATGTGTTGGATTATATTCAAATTGAGCGACTACAGGGTAAATTCTCATTTTTAGGTTCCGAGAAAGAAAGAAAAACGTATACAAATCGAATACAAGAACATTTATTAAAGGTTGAATAAAATGAAGCTATATCAAGGAATATTATTGGCATTACTATTTGTTGCTTGCAACAGAAAAGAGGAAGCAAAAGAAGTAATTCGCCCGGTTTATTATCAAAAAATTGCCGAATCAGCTGCGACTGATATTCGCAAATTTGCAGGTGTATCACAGGCTAAGAATGAAGCTAAGCTAAGTTTTAAGGTTGGCGGAACGCTAGAGAAACGTTATTTTAAACTCGGTGAAAGAGTACAAAAAGGTGAGCTCATAGCTTATCTGGATAGCGAAGATTATAAGATAAATTATAATAAGGCATTGTCATCTAAAAAAAATGCCGAGGTGCAGACAACGGCTGCCAAATCAAGTTATGAGCGAATAGAGAATTTATATGGCAATAATAATGCCTCCTTAAATGATTTTGAAAAAGCAAAAGCGCAATATGAATCTGCTTTAGCTATGCTCAATATCTCTAAATCTCAGTTAATTGCTGCCGAAAACCAAATAAGTTATACAAAACTTCTAGCACCACATTCAGGCTCTATTTCAAAAATTTTAGCTCAAGAAAATGAAATGGTTGGCCCGGGAATGCCAATACTTATTTTTTCGTCGGATAAGGATATAGAACTCACTACTTTTATTCCAGAGAATCTGATTAAACAGATTAAAATTGGTCAAAAAGTGAAGGTGAGCTTTTCTGCACTTGATAATCAATTTTTGGAAGGAGAAATTTCGGAATTTGGGTTAAGCTCAAGCAGATCCTCCAGTTATCCTCTTATCATTAAATTGACAGAGCAAAATGCTCAAATTCTTCCCGGAATGGCTTGTTCTATTGAGATTGGATTCAAAAAAGAAACGAGTGTTTCAGAGTTTATTGTTGTACCTGCAGATGCTGTTGCTCATGACGATGGTGGTGATTTTGTTTATGTGATTAAAAAAACCGACGATAAGGACATTTATTTAGCTGAACGAAGGAGTGTTACTCTTGGAAAGCTTTTACCTAAAGGCTATGAAATAAAGAAAGGTTTAAATACTGAAGATAATATTATAACAGCCGGACTTAGTTTTATGTACGATGGCAGGAGAGTATCATTAGTAAAAAAATAATTAATATTTTGAGATAAAATTGATGAATCTTACAAAACTTGCATTAAACAATAACAGGATTACCATAATTGCATTTATTATAGTAGCCCTAGTGGGAATTGGTAATTATTTCGATTTATCTCGAGATAGTATGCCACCCTATACCATAAGAATTGCTTCTGTAATTACTCATTTTCCGGGTGCTGATCCTCAAAAAGTGGAAACTCTAGTTACCGATGTATTGGAAGAAGCGATACGCGAAATGGTAGAAGTAAAAACCATAGAAAGCGAATCAAGAACCGGTTTGTCGGTAATTACTGTAAAACTGAATGATAACATCAGTCAGGATGAATTGCAGCCTGTTTGGGATGAATTAAAATCAAAAGTAAATGAAATAAGACCAAATCTTCCGCAAAATATCTTTGGCCCTATTGTTAAAGATAAAGATATAGGAACCGTATTCGGAATTATTTTAGGAGTTACTAGCGATGGAGTTTCTTATAATATTTTAGAAGATTATGCTAAAGATGTAAGAGATAAGCTATTACTATTACCCGATGCCGCCAAGGTTAAATACGGAGGCGTGCAGGAAGAGCGGATTTTTATTGAGTTTGATGATCAACAATTATCTCGATATGGATTAAATTCCGGTCAACTCAAAAATATTATTTCAAGCACAAATATTCTATATCCTGGTGGAGAAGTAAATGTAGGCAAAGAAAGAATATTGCTCGAACCTTCTGGAAGTTATAGCTCCATTGATGATATTAAAAGAACACTAATTCCTACCGGAACAGGCGAGACTGTTTTTTTAGGAGATATTACTCATATTTATCAGGATTATATTAATCCTCAACAAAAGATTGTTAAGGTAAATGGAAAGCCAGCTATATCCTTATTTATATCCTTAAAAAAAGGAGCAAACATTGTCCGATTAGGTGGAGATGTAGAGAAAATTTTACCGGAAATTAATAATTCGCTTCCTGTTGGTGTTGAGGTTGTGCGTATAGCTTCTCAAGATAAAATTGTAAATAGTCAAGTGAATGGCTTTCTGGTAAATTTGATTCAAAGTGTTTTGATCGTTCTTGCCGTCATGCTTTTTTTCCTTGGTTTTAGAACAGGAAGTTTAGTTGCAGCATTAATTCCTATGGTTATTGTTTTTGCTTTCTTTTTCTTGAATTTATTCGATTTGGGGCTCAATAAAGTATCGCTTGCCGCCCTAATTATATCGCTTGGATTGCTCGTTGATAATGGTATAGTTATGTCAGAATCAATTCTGGTTCTGGTGCAAAAAGGATATACAACTTTTGAAGCAAGTATTGCTTCCAGTAAAATTCTTATTGTACCACTATTAATTTCATCACTCACAACCTCATCTGCATTTTTATCTTTTGCATTGGCAGAAACACCTATGGGAGAAATGGCTTCTCCATTATTTTCGGTGGTAACTATTGCTCTACTTAGCTCTTGGTTTTTAACTTTTACTTTTATTCCCTTATTAGCTTTGGTATTTATTAAGGTGCAAAAAGTGAATAAAGAAAAGAAACCGGGTATTATCGATAGAAATATGGATAAAGTTAACATCTGGTATAATAAGGTGTTAGTTAGAGTATTAAAGAAACCCGCAGTATTTATATCGGTAATTCTAGCCTTATTTATATTGTCCTTACTTGTATTGCCTACTTTGCCTTTTAAACTTGTACCCGATAGTGACAGAAATTTGGTAACTGTTGATATTAAATATCCATCCGGGACACAAATAGAGATTACTGAAGAAGCATTACGTGCAATAGAAAATTATTTGTTAGATTCTTTGCTGGTTACTCAAGATGAAGGTCCCGGAGTGTTAGATTTTTCAACTTTTATTGGTGAAGGCCCTGAGCCTTATGATCTTGGTTATTTTAAAAACGAAATAAACTCGAGTTATGCTCATATGTTGTTGAATACCACAGGCGACTTAGACAACGATTATGTTATTGCTAAATTAGATCGATTTTGCTTTAATACTATTCCTGATGCGGATATTCGGGTGAATAGGTTGACAGGTGCCGGAGCATCAGGTACTCCAGTTGAAATTCGTATTTCGGGAAACGATCCTGATAAGCTGGCCTCTATTTCTAAAAAAGTAAAAGAAGAGTTAATCAATACATCAGGAACAAAAAATATAACCGACGATTGGGGACCGAAAATAAAAAAACTCATTGTTAATATAAATGAGGACAAAGCGCAAAGAGTGGGTTTGACTAATAAGGATATCGCTATGGCATTAAGTGCCGGTTTATCAGGTTTCAAAATCGATGATTTTAGAGAAGAGGATAAAAGTATTCCTATTTATATGAAAGATAGAAACAGCGGTGAACATGATATTAAGTCGATAGAAAGTTTTAATATTTATTCTCCCATGTCTCGTCAAAGTGTACAGCTAACGCAAGTTGCTGACGTACAAATAGATTGGCAATTCTCAAAAATTATTAGAAAAGATCTAAACAGAACGATGACGGTAGGTGCTTATTTGCAACCCGGATATAATGCGAGTGATATTTTTACAGCTATTGGTCCGTGGATGGACGAACAGAAAATGACTTGGGACAGTGGTTATAATTATGATTTTGGTGGCGAAGATGAAGATACCAATGATAATTTAGGTGCAATTGTAGATTGGTTACCTTTATCTTTTAGCCTTATTGTGTTATTGCTTGTTCTTCAATTCAATTCCATCAGAAAATCTATAATTGTTATAACCTCAATTCCATTAGGCATAATTGGTGTTGTTATTGGCTGGTATGTTGGTCAATCATTTGTTAGTTTTTTCGGCATACTTGGAGTAATTGCTTTAGCGGGAATTGTGGTGAACAATGCCATTATTCTGATTGATAGGATAGATGTTGAAAAGAATTTAGATCCATCACTTTCTATGCAGAATGCTGTTATGAATGCGGCTAAGCATAGATTTAGGCCAATAATCTTAACTACGCTTACTACATCGCTAGGTATGCTTCCTTTGTTGATTAGTGGAGGATTATTGTGGCAACCTTTAGCTTTGGCAATTATATTTGGCCTTTTCTTTGGAACTGTAATCACCTTGCTTTTTGTACCTGTATTATATAGTCTTTTTTACAAAATACGTTTTAAAGATTATCAACTTGAGAAATCATTATAGTAATATATAAGATATTAATTTAGGGTTTTGTAATCTTTATTAATATTGATTTAAAGTAAAAGATAAATGCAAAAGGATAAACCAGAATTATTGTCGGTTGAGGATGCCTTTAATATCGAAATAACTAAAAGTGAGCGCTTTCGGGCAATTATACTTATTGGTCTTTTAGGTCTTGAAGCGGTTTTCTTATTGGTTATCTATTTCTTTTACAGCGAAGAATATTTACAGATGTTTGAATCTAATATTGCTATATATGCGATTTTAATTTTCACATTTATTGTAATTGTCTACGAATTTCTAATTCACTATATGGTTGGGAAAAGATCGGAAAGCTTTCTTCAAAACTCACGATTTTTTAGTTTTATAAATGGCTTTGCCGAAGTTACTTTGCTAAGTTTACTCCTGATATTTATTGTGGAATACTCAGATCAAACTACCATTCTACAATCGCCTGCAACATTAACCTATTTTATTTTTATTGCACTTTCTACTTTTCGTTTGGATTTTCGACTTTCCGTATTCAGCGGTGTGCTTTCGGCTGTTGAGTATGTTGGTATTTCTATATATTATTCAACCTATTATGGTACTTATACGATTGATAGTGCCCATCCTGATTTGTCTGGAATGCAATATCTAGGACAAGGTTTAATTTTAGTAATTGCAGGAATTGCTTCAGGTTTTGTGGCTGATTTAATTCGGAAAAAAATACGAATTTCCTTCAGCGCAATGACTGAAAAGAATGAAGTAATCGATTTATTTGGTCAGCAAATATCTCAACAAATTGCCAATAGTATTCTGGAAAACAGAACTGAATTGAGAGGGGTGAGGAAAAATGTTTGTGTAATGTTTTTGGATATCAGACAGTTCACATCTTTTGTTGATCATAATCAACCTGAAGCAGTTGTTGCTTATCTGAATACTTTATTTGGTTTTATGATAAAGATAATAGAATCGCATAATGGAGTGATTAATCAGTTTTTGGGTGATGGATTTATGGCCACTTTTGGAGCTCCTGTATCAATAGGAAATAGTAGTCAGCATGCCACAGTAGCAGCACAGGAAATTATAGGAAAAATGAGCTCTGAATTTAAAAATGGTACTATCCCGGAAACTCGCATAGGCATTGGGCTTCATTACGATGAGGCAGTAACCGGAAATATTGGGTCTTCTATTCGTAAACAATATTCCATTACCGGTAAAGTTGTGATTATGGCTTCGAGAATTGAGCAATTGAATAAGAAATACAATACAAGTTTGTTAATTTCAGAGGAAGTTTATAGTGAACTAAGCAATAGCACTCAAAATACATTTGAATGGATTGAAAAATCAAAAGTAAAAGGTAGTGAAA
>JAQIBR010000211.1 GCA_027858955.1 Bacteroidales bacterium | reverse complement strand
CGCATACCTGCCCGTCCGGTCAGGCGGGTTTTAGCTCAGCATTATTATTTTTTATTTGCCTTCGCTGATTTTCAATTCACTTCGTTCAATTTGCGGTTTTGCTGATCTATCGGCATTAATCCCGAAGATTCGGGATAAATTCAAAATTTGCTATGCGGCATTCTGAACTACAATTGGTATTAAATAGCATTTTTAAACTTCACTCTTTTTTTTCAGGAAAGCGATGTTTTCCTTCTGGAAACCTAAGAGCTTGCCTCAATCTGTTGGCTTATGAAGTACAAAATTTGTTTTATTCCATTATACGGCGGGTATCATCGAATGCGGTTTGAGTGCCAAAAACCAATAAGATATCTGCAGTCCGGATATGTGTTTCGCCATGGGGAATAAAAAAGCTACTTCCTCTTTTGACCATCATTAGAATAGCATCTTTGTGAAACGGGATTTGTCTGATCTGGTGACCATCCATATGATTATTGGTAACCGTGATTTCATCCACACTGAAATTTTCAAACGACTCCACAAGTGCATGATAGGTGGTGGGTCTTGTTATAAGATTTTCTATGGTTGTTGCCAGAATTTGAACTACATCAATCGTCTCAATACCCAATTGTTTAAACTTATACTCAATTGAGAAACGACTGATCTTTGAAATAATCTTTTCGTGTTGAAATTCATTTTTGAGCATCTGGCTGATTTTCAGATTAAGTTCATCATCACCCATCTCCATAATAACATAGTTATCCGGGGTGATATGAAGACGCTCAAAAGTTTTCGGATCAAGTCCATCTGCATGGATCGCAAATATTCCTTTTCCGTTGATTTCGTCAAATCGCAATTTATCTTCTTCAATTATAACGGACTTTCTTCCATGCAAATTCAATCGGCGGGCAAGCAAAACTGCTGTACTGCTTCCTCCGATAATAATAGTTTTATTGCCTTCTGTAATTCTCGAAGGAGTGATCCAGTTAAAAAGTACCGGCGAAACAAAACAGGTGATTACAGCCATAATAATAACGCTGCTGTTTATTCCGGGAGTAATCACTCCGAGTTCGAGGCCAATGGCGGATGCAGCAATAATAAGACTTAGCCGGGAGGAAATTAGAAATCCACCCGAAAGTGCTTTCCTGGTTCCGAATAACCGACGCCACAATATTGAGGGAATTACCTTTACCATATACAGTGATATAAGAAGTAAAACCAGGAATATTACAAGTGAACTGTCAAATTCAGTAAGAGCTGTTGGGTCGAATTCCATTCCCACCATGATAAAAAAGAAGGGGATGAAAAACCCGAAACCCATTCCGTCGAGTTTGATTAATAGAATCGATCTTTGGCGATGCATCATGGATGATAATACCAGCCCACTTAGAAAAGCACCCAATAAAACAACTTCTTCACCTATGTACTGCGAGAGGACAACAAAAATCATCATGATTAGGATTGTTCCCCTTATCCGGATTTGAGAAGCAGCCTGCGATAATTGATAGCTGATTTTTTTTAACTGCGGTACATCCTTATATCTTTCGATAATTTTGTAAAAAAGATAGAAGAGTGTAAATAATGCCAGGATATAGAGCAGCTTAATATGAAAGCCATTTTTAATAATAAAAGCCGTAAAAGTAAAGAGGATGATGCTAATAATATCAGCTACAGCTGCAGCAATAATTATCATTTGACCAAACCGACTTCCGGTTTCCCCCCGGGTTTTTAAAACGGGTAATACAATGGCTACTGAAGTCGTGATCATAATGAGCGAAAAATACCAGATGTTTGGGATATCTATGATGTGCGAAAGGGAAAAGGCAGCCAATAATGATAGTGAAATAGCAAGAATAAACTGGGTGAGCCCTACCATTAATGGATTTTTGAGAAAACGGGCATAAGTTAGCCGTCGGCGTGGGAAAGAAGCAATAATCTGGTCAACGTCAATTTCCAGTCCGCTTAAAAACATAAGGAAAAGAAATCCTGTTAATGCGAAAAAGTCAAGAATATAGAAACTTTCTGTGCTAAGGTCGTTCAACAGAAATTTCCCAGCCAGATAGCCCAACATGATCTCAACAATAACAATTGGTACTTTTTTAAGCCTAAGAAGCGATAGCGTAATGGGCGTAACCCATGCAATAGCTGCGACTACAAGAAGCGGGTAAAAATCATAATGAAATGAGATGTTTAACAGCATTGTTTCTCTTAAATTCAATTTGTAAACAGGTGAAGCTATTGTCAGTCGTTAATTTATAATCTTGTAAAATAGATTTCCATCAGTTTAACTCTGATGAGCAAAGATAACTTTTCCTCGCTTAGTTACATTCTCCATTCATGCCCTGTACGACAGTCGAATTAGGTGTTCCGATTTTCTAATGATTCTAGATCATTTCAGCCGAAGTAATATACTTGACAATATCTCCTGAAGCCTGTATTTGAGTTAGTTATAAGGTGGATAACGTATGTGTATAGTTATGTTGTTTTTATTTCTTTTTTATGCTTGGGTTTTTATATTATTGTATATCAGCTTGTTAAAGCCATATAATCGGTCTAAAGGGCTTTTAATATTTGCAAGAGATTTATTAGAAAAGTGCGGGAAAACTCTGTTGTTTTACTGCTATCATGCCCTAATAATACCGATTATCAAATATAATAATTTTTTTCAAATTTGGAGAATTATTGAATATGCTTTTCTGGGTATATTAGAAAGAGTCAATCATACACCAAGGAATAATTTAGATAGTAGGGAAAGTGATTTTTTTCGATGTCTCCACTATGTTATAGGAAAAAAGTGATGTTAGCTTTGGTGTGATGAAAAGCAAAGAATAATAATACTGTGGACTATATTGAAAATGAAAAAATCGCAAAAAGCTTATATTCTGCTTCTTACGATTTTATTAAGTGGAGAATATCGGAATCGAACCGATGACCTCTTGACTGCCAGTCAAACGCTCTAGCCAACTGAGCTAATCCCCCAAATGCAATATATCAAACGCTCTGCCTCCCGATGGCTATCGGGATGAGCTAATCCCCCATTGAGTCGGCAAATATATAAAATTTCTTCATCTGCAACGCTTTAACTTAAACCAAAAATTCACTTTTTATTCCTGAAATCGAATAGAATTTTCGAATTTGCCAGATTTCTGCCAGATAGAAGATGATAATTAACATTATTTCAAGATGATTTAGAAATATTTCGTTTAAAAATAAACGATTTTCAGCACCTAATTTTGAGCCCACACCGAAAAGTCATTTTTGGCACTAAATCTCTAGAATACAAAATTTTACCAAAACAGAATAATTTGATTTTCTTATTTTTTACTTTTTGGAGTAGGTTATGCCTTAGAGATTATAAATAAATCTTAGGTTCAATACTTTAACCAATCTCTATCTTATAATATTCATCCTTCTACTCATCGAATGGCCATCTACAGATAACACATAAACATAAATTCCTTTGCTAAGTGTTACCGTAAATTGTTCTTCATAAGATCCTCTGATCATCTGCTTGTTTATAAGTGTGAACATTTCTTTTCCAAGTAAATTATACACTTTGAGATTTACATTTGATGTTTTAGGAATAGAGAAGCGGATAGTGGTATTCGTACTAAATGGATTGGGTACATTTTGCTCAAGTGAATAACCTTCCAGTTCAAGTGAAGTCCCAAAAGAAGTAAATAACAAATCGAGATTTATTTTTATCTCTTTAAAAGTTACTGGGGTATTATATGGATAACCCGCAGAGCCTTCCCAATAATAGATGTAAGCATTATTGTCTTTTAATACAAAATCATTCAACCAAATATCGTAATAAAAGTGAGGTAAATCAATAATTCCACCCTTCCCATTACTCTTTATCCAACTTAAATTTGGATTAAAACCATTGCTTTCGCTTATCCAAAAAGCAGTATTTTCATCATTCAAAATAAGATTTGGACTACTAATAGCAGCAGTCAAACTTCCGTCATAATCAATAACTTGGATTTGCCAACCTTCTCCCTCATTAATCAAATAGGTATGGTGTAAGTATTGTTGGTTTATACCAGCAGTGCGGCGGAGATCGTATAATAAATAAACACCCTCAGCTGAAACACCCAAAGTGGTACGTAAACCCTCGATGCCACCGCCACCGTAGGTCGTCAAATTAACATCTTCGTAATCCAATGTCCATTCGTTGTATTCTTTTACATAAATTCTGGTAATCAAAGTATCTGGATAATGTCCTTCGCCATAAGCAACATAAGTTTTGTTGTTATAATTAACTATACTGGGTTTTGTTCTTGGGAGGTTTATTACAGAAGAAAGGCTTTCAAACTCCCAGTTATCGCCATTAAATGAAGCATAAACAATTTGACCAGTTGTATTAAAGGGAGAAGTTGGTGCCCAAAAAACAAAACCCAATTCCTGCGAACCATCGGGATCAGCAGCAAAATATGGCCAGTGTCCCAGATTGGCAACAGAAGTACCTTGCCATTCATTGTCAACTTTTTCATAGGCTATTATCTCCCCACCATATAATGCAGCATAAATGTGTGGATGCCCTAGTTCGTCAAACTGTAATGTGGTTTTAGAGCTAATAAGAGTCCAATTACTCCAAGGAATTGAAGCCACAGTTTCAATGGTAAAACCAGCCTCAGTTCTTACTGAATATATCAGATCCATTAAGGAAGTGGGGGTCTGCATAAAGTAAGACAAGTGAATATTGCCATTATGTTCCACAGCCCTTAATCCAAACATGCCTGCCTGATTTCCGGCATCGCAGGAAAATGTGTCTACAACCGTAATTTCGTAATCGTAATCAATTTGAGTAAAAACAATTGTAGGTAATAAAATGAATAATGTAAAAAATAGCTTTTTCATAATTATGGTTTTAACATAAAACATTTAATAAAAAAAGTATTGTATATCTTCAAGCAAATTTGAGCTTTTGAGATCAAATTCTAAAAGAGGATTAATACAAAGTTAATTGATTCTTTTGCTGAGTTCAAGTAAAATGTATTTTTGGCGAACAAAACATGACTATTCTTCCTTTAACATTTCCAGAGCCTATTTATACGGACGATTATGTTGATGGGGATAAAATTATCGAGATTTTAGTAACCTAAACACCAAATGGCAGTTGGGTTTTATATCCATATAAGTCAGATCATAACGGCATAACTTTCAAAGACGTCACAAATACTTACATTCCTGAGAATTTAAACAAAAGTGGGGATGCGATGGTAAGATTTCTAGGAGTTCAAGATATAGATAAAAATGGGAGGATGAATATTTTATCAACCGATAAGCATTCAAATATTCGGTGGGAACGGGATGTGGATGGCGTTTTTAAACGGAAGTAGATAAGCCGTTACAGAGTTGAAAAAATTACTTCTAAAGTCAATAAAATCTTATGAAATTCAAGATTTGGCAAATTTTTGCCAGAGAGTAGCTGATAATGAACATTATTTCAAAATTATTGCTTGATGCTGTTTTCTACTATTGCTATTTCATCCTCCGCTAATTCATACAATTCATAAACCATTTGGTCTATTTCTTTGTCGGTTTTTTCTATTTCTGCTTGAAGTTGATTTATTTCCGTTTTGTAAGTATTGAAATATTCTTCCCACTCATCTTGCTGGACAAGTGAAAGTTTTATTTTTTGTTTTTGAAGTTCAGAAATGAAAGACCTAAAATCGTAATCATAAAAAGATTCTAGTTTTTTGCTTAGTATTGAACTTTTAGTATCAACATTGGGGTTAACCCCAATGTTGATTACCCCTTTGTTGGTAAGATTATCTTTTACTCGATTCAAAAACTTTGTGCTCTTTTCTTGAAGCTGTTGGTTTAACTCCAACATTGAATCTGCTTTTTGAATAAATGGGAGTTGATATTCCATATTAATTTCTTTAAAGGGAAATAATCGCAAGTCGTTTAAAATAACTTTAGGGAACATCTTACGAACTGACTTCGCCGTATTTTTCATAAAATAATAAGAAATTAAAGTGCTATTCAAAATAGGCAAAATATACTTTAAAGAAATGTTTTTATCATCTTTCTCTATAATTGCGATGTTACTTCTGTTGTATAAATAAACATCCTCATTATATGTACAGATAATGCTTTTTGGATATTTTCCAGTGATCTCTCTAATTATGATTTTCTTACCGTTAAATAAGTTAAATGTTCTTGGAGCAGCTAAATGTTCACCATATTTTAAATATAAACCAGACCATGAAACAAAATACCTGCCTACATCTTTTCCTTCAAGATATTTAAAAGTACTATTATCAAATTTATGCTTATAGTCGTAAGGGCGATCTTTTACATCTTCTGCTGTTTGCTTTGGAATGCCTTTGTCTTTTTCGTAAGCCTGTAACCCCGCCTTTATTTGAACAATAGAATCAAGAATAACAGAATTGATTTTTATCTTCTTAGTCAACGAAGTACTGATTTCATCGGAAAACACTTTAAATTCGAAACCCTCCATTTTGGTAAAATCGAATTGATTTTTTTTGTGTGAAAAAGCGAACTCCTTTTCTTTACTTAAATAAACATCAAAGATATTTTCGTTTACATTTTCCTTATTTGCCAGAAGTATTATTGTTTCAACACTTACGCCATCAAAAGAGTATCCTTCTAGATTGATTATTTGGTTTAGCTTGCAAGTTTTTAGAATATATTCTCTTAATCCTATACCTGAATATACCATTAGCCAAGCATTAGGAACTATTAAACCATAGGTTCCTTTTATCTTTAAAAGATCAATTGACTTTTCGATAAAAAGAAGATATGTATTTATCTGGTAATTCGCAGAACTGTAATTTTTTGTATAATAATCTTTTTCTTCTTGAGTAATGTTTTCTCTGGCAAATACATACGGCGGATTCCCAATCACCACATCAAAACCGCCTTTGTATTCTGTGCGGAAAGCGTCTTCGTGTGAGCAGCTTAACTTATTTATTAGGTTGCGTAATTTTATATTATCAGCCAAATTATGTTTTTGCCTGTTGTTTCGTATATATCCTATTGTATTATTTAGCTGTTCATCGCTTTTTATTTCTTTACACCCGAACTTCTGTGTCCACAGGTGCGCTTGTGTTTTGCCTCTAGTTTCGGGCGAGTTTTCTGTAGACAATGAAGCATGCGCCATTGTTTTTGTTTCCGCTCCGGGAGTGCGCTCGGACATGGTTCGTCCCATTTCGATATTGCAGGCACGAGCCGACATAGATTTTATTTTTCCGACTATGTTCGGTACTTCTTTTTCTTCGCAGACCAGTAGCATATGCATATGGTCGCCACAGATATTATACGATATTATATTTAGCTTATCTTTTTCAGCTATTTCAACGATTGTTTCAGTTACTATTTCTTCTTCTTTTTCAGATAGCCAGACAGGATCACCCAATTTTACATAATTGTCGAACATGCGTTGAGAATAGCGTGAATTATGCGTTGCAGTAGTAATATGCCAGGCTTTTCTCTCTTTTTCCTTAAAAATTTGTGGAAATTCTTTATTCCAATTAAAAGCTTTATCGCCTGCTACTTCAGGATCATCAATAAGCGAATTCCCGCATTTAATATTGTCATTTAAAGATGATAATATTCTGCCTTTTTGTGCCGTTCGTAACCAAAGCGAAAGTTTAGCTATTTCAACGCTTTCTTCATTAATATCAACACCATAAAGATTGTTTTCCAAAATGGTTTTATCCACATCAAACAACCGCAAAGGTGTATTAGTTAATTCAGCAATTATATCATCAATTATTTTATGCTCTTTGATTAAGAAATTTAGAGCTTGATTCAGAAAAGCACCACTTCCACAAGCCGGGTCAATAATTTTTAAGCTAATCAACCACTCTTTATAATTAATCAACTTTTTATAAAGCTTTTTCCCTTTTACAGTAAGATTCTTTTCTTTTGTTCGATAACTTCCATCAAATTCTATTTCTTCAATTTCTAATTCTTTGCGTTTTTCAGTACAAAGTGTTCCTATAGTATTCTCTACAATATATTGCGTAATGTATTTTGGCGTATAAAATACACCGTCTTTTTTGCGTTTGCTTTTGGTTTTGTCAGGAGCAGTACCTTCTATTTCCGCTGTAACTTCTTCAATTTCGTTTAAGGAATGCTCAAAAATATGACCCAAAATATTTACATCCACTTCTGCGCTAAAATCATATTCCGATAAATGGATTAAATCAGCAATTAGCACATCATCATCAATTAGGAATTTATCTAAACATTCATCAGCATAGAAAAGTCCACCATTGTATGCAGGAATATCTCCATCCGATGTTTTTCCTTTCCGACCAATATTCATATATCCAAAATACTGCTTGAAAATTTCATAAAGAGGCTTGTAAGCATCTTCTTCTTTTAAAAGCTCGAACCTTTCTACAATTCTAGAAATAGAATTTGGAGGTAAAAGGTTACTATCTTCTGCAAATAATATGAAAAGAAAACGGTCTAAAAGCTTCTGCGATTTTTTAAATAAAGTAAGTTTATCACTTTCGGGATGATTTTTACAAAGGTTATCAAATAGTTTTCTTTTGAATTGAGAATAATCTTTATAAAGCTTATCGGATATTTCTTGTTCGTGAAATTTTGTTTCTTCTTTAAGTTTTAATGGTAGGTTTTGGAATATACTTTCTTTACTGAGCAGTAAGTAAAGTAAATCGAAGTCGTCTTTTTCAAGGTTAAATAAATCAAATTCTTCGTATTCGTTTGCATAGTCGATGTAAAAACGGAGCTTTTGAAAGTTGGAAGTAATTACATATTTACATTCGGGCTGGTTGTTCTTGTAATTAAACGCCTGATCGGTAATGCTTTTTAAATCCTTGGTTTTAACCGATTTTAGTTCAATTACAGCAATTGCCTTTTCTTCTTTTAGAATTGCCCCGTCCGCTTTTTTGCTATCGGCTTGATTTTTATATTCTCTTGCTAGATTATAACTTTTATTAGGTTTTAGGGTGTATCCTAAAACATCAACAAATATATCACGTAAAAATCCGTCTTGGTATTCCTCTTCTTTGAGTTCTTTTATTTGCTCAATTTTAGCAGGGTCGTAGTTCTTTTTGAGTTTTTGGAAAGCAATTTCGACTTGCGCTTTGTCGAGATTAGCCAGATGTTTTTGTATTACGGACTTTTGAAATATTGACATTTAGGCAAAGTGTTAATTTTAAGCTTTTCAAATTTACGATAAATTTATCATCCACTTGATTTTCATGAATCATGTCAGTTAAAAAAAAAGATTTATAGTGATTAATTTCTTTTTCTCTAAAAACTGAGGGGATTTTTGGATTTTCCAGTTTTCTGCCAGAGAGTAGCTGATAATGAACATATTTCAGGATTTAATTCCACTGAAAGATTGAAAAAAAATTACACTTAAATATATTATCGGTTCATCAAGATATAATTCGTCATCTGAGGGATAGTATATGAGACTCACACGGGCATATAGCCCGATTTATTATCGAGTCTGGTGTAAGATGTTCTCCTCATTAGTTTTTATACCGATTAGTCAACTAAATGCCGCATATTTTCACTTCGTTCAATTTGCGGTTTTGCTGATCTATCGGCATTAACTCCCGAAGGTTCGGGCTAAATTCAAAATTTGCTATGCAGCATTTTGAACTACAATTCGTATTAGTTCATCAACCCAAGTATTGACAAAAATACGAGATTTAATCTCAAAACACAGGGGTAAAAGATAGAAATTACTGAAATAATTGCAGGTGCAGTATTATTTAAATGAATTTTCAGCTACCGGTCCAATCTCTTTTTCCTAAATTTACACCCAAACTCTTTTTAATATATAGTATATCATCTATGAAAAAACATTATATAAATTACAGCACATTTTTTATCGCAATTTCTCTTTTGTTTAGCTCTCTGCTTTCGCTTCAGGCACAAACTGTAAAATTAAAGCTGATAGAAACCAGCGATGTACATGGCGCCCTTTTTCCTTGGGATTTTATAAACGATAAACCCACAACTTATTC
>JAQIBR010000143.1 GCA_027858955.1 Bacteroidales bacterium | reverse complement strand
ACAATAGCCCAATAAATTCCACGAGGTATACTTGTAAAACCGCTCTCCGGGCCTTCAATTAAATACATTAAAGAGCCCATTATTAAAACTACTGTCAATACAAGTTCCAGAAAAACTGCAATTTTATGCCGACTAGCCATAAATGATTCTTTCAATAACTCTGTAGCACCTACAAATCTGCCAAGTTTAAGAATACGAAAAATTCGAATCATACGGAGAATTCGGATAACCATAAGGTATTGACTTCCAATAAAGATTAGGCTCAAATACGTAGGTAAAATAGCCAGCAAATCAATAATACCATAAAATGTAAAGATATAATGCTTTACAGGATTTTTGATAGTGTAAATACGAAGTGCATACTCGATTGTAAAAGAAATTGTAAAAAACCACTCTAAGCCATAAAACCAACTATGCAATTTGATATTGTACTCTGGAACACTGTCGAGCATTACAATAAAAACACTTAGCATTATAAACACTAAAAGTATAATATCGAATAGTTTACCAATTGGCGTATCAGCTTCAAAAATCAACTCATGTAACAGTTGCCGATTGAACCCCTTGTTATTCTTGTTTATCATAAACTAATTATTGTTGTCATCATCTGCTGCAATTACCATTTCATAAGGAACAATTTGCTGAAAATCGCGATCTGTAATTGCACTGGTACCAATAAAAGTAATTAGCCATAAACCATCTACCGATTCATGATTTCCAACTACAAATATTTCGTTTTTAGGAATTCGCTGATGATTAAACTCTTCGACAAAAAATGCTGAACTGGGGCTTTGAATTCTTACTTGGTCCAAGAATATGTCTTCTGATATACAGCGAGCCTCAAAGCGTGCTATAGCAATAGATGGTAAACGAATGAGAAAAGATACTTTTCCATCATTATCAATAGGATCTAATGTTTTTCTACAAGAAGTCGAAGTCATAAACAAAACGACCAAAAAAATTACAAATATTCGTGTTTTATTCATTCCGATTTCTTATTGAATAGATTACAAATTAAAGGAAAATGTTGCTATTAAAATTAAAATTCGCCTTTTTTTTCATTTACACCAAATCCAAACAAAGCAAAATCGTACTTAATAGGATCTGTATTATCGAACAAACGCAGACTTTTGGTAATTTCATCAACGGCCTTCCAATCGTTTTGTTTTCTAGTTAAAAGGCCTAAGTCTCTACCAATACGCCCTGTATGCACATCAAGAGGAAGCATAAGCTTTGCCTGAGATATATTTTTCCATAAACCAAAATCCACACCATTATTATCTTTTCGTACCATCCAACGGAGAAACATATTCAATCTCTTGGCTGCTGAGTTTTTCATCGGATTCGACAAATGCTTTTCACTTCTTGATAAATGATGCACCGAATTAAACAACAGATTAAACTCAGTTAAAGCAGTTCGAGCATCTATTTTAAACCCTTTTTCGAATGCTTTTTCCAACCCTCCATTATTTTGATAAATATTCTGCAAAGACTTGATAAAGAATTGCATATCCACAGCTTGAAAAGTTCGGTGTTTAAAACTATTAAATATCTGCAAATCGGAGTCAGTGCAATTAGTTACAAAATCGGCTGGAGCAAAATCCATCATTTCCATCAGCCTATTTGCATTCCGAATAATCACGGGTCGCTGACCCCAGGCAATACTTGCAGCAAGAAAACCAGCTATTTCGATATCTTCCTTTTTAGTAAAACGATGAGGTATCTGAATTGGGTCATTTTCTATAAACTCAACTCTATTGTATTTTAAAGCATACGTTTCTAAAAATTCTAATAGTTGAGCTTTATCCATATGCTTTTCTTTTTGAATGAATAAAAAAAGCCAAAAGGATTAGAATTGGAATAACAAATTGCATTATTTTATCAGAACCGATTTTCCGTGAAACTATAGCTGATTCATTACCAATAAGTGTAAATGCGGCCCAATAATATGGATGAGAATACAAAGCGCTACCTTTGCTTATCATATCAACTTTTGTACGATGCAATGCTACATTTTTATCAAGTCCTTGAGCAAGATATGTATAAAATCCAGCGAT
>JAQIBR010000126.1 GCA_027858955.1 Bacteroidales bacterium | reverse complement strand
ACAAAATCATCAACACTCAATTGTTCTGCTCTTTTGCTCAGAATTTCTTTATGCTCTTCAGGCCATTCTTTTGCTCCCATACTTTTTAGAGCATTGCCAAGAGTCTTTCTGCGTTGATTAAAAGCTGTTTTAATAACTGTTTTAAAAAGAGATTCGCTACAATGCAATTTCTCAACATTATTTCGAATTAATCTTATAACGCCTGATTTTACTTTTGGCGGAGGATCAAAAACATCTTCGCTTACGGTATATAAATATTCGATATCATAAAAAGCTTGTAATAAAACACTTAAAATACCGTACTTCTTACTTCCCGGTTTTGACGCAATTCGTTCAGCAACTTCTTTTTGAAACATTCCAACAACTTCAACTACTTGCTGCCGGTTCTCATAAACTTTAAAAAGGATTTGATTGGAGATATTGTATGGAAAATTTCCGATAAGTGAAAAAGTAGTCGGAAATAAATCATCCAATTTGAAATGTAAGAAATCACCTTCAATCACTTGCTTGTCGATGCCTTCAAAATGCTTTAGTAAATAATTTACCGATTCAGTATCAATCTCAATTATTTTAAAATTATTAAACTCTTTTTCTAAGATATATTGAGTAAGAACACCTGTTCCCGCTCCAATTTCAAGAAGATTTTGTGTTGACGGATTAATTGCATCCACAATAGCGCGAGCAATAGATTTGTCATTTAAAAAATGTTGCCCGAGATACTTTTTGGGTCTTACATAATCCGCCATTATTTTATTATCTAGTTAAAGGTTAAAACTCTGCTACCGATATCTATCGGTATTATTGCAGCTATTTTTGATTCTATAAGCATTTTGTTTTTGAATATCGAACAAGGATTAACGATTTAAGATTTATGAAGTTGAAAAAAAATCTTTCTTTTTATCTAATCCATCTGAATTCAACATTCGTTAATCAGTGTTCATTATTCATTTTTCTAGTTTAAGGAATTTCATTCCGATATTTAATAAAACTATGGATTGAAAATCCATTGTGGTTTAATTTAGTTGATTATATCAAACCTTGTGTAGGCTTGTAATGCTTTAGGAATTTTAATTCCTTCTTCAGTTTGATTATTTTCGAGTAAGGCAGCCATAATGCGAGGCAGAGCCAAAGCACTACCATTAAGTGTATGAGCCAGCTGGTTTTTACCATTTTCGTCCTTAAAACGAAGCTTCATACGATTAGATTGGAAGCTTTCGAAATTAGAAACTGAACTCACTTCGAGCCAACGTTTTTGTGCTGCAGAATACACTTCAAAATCGTAAGTTAGAGCAGCAGCAAAACTTACATCGCCACCACAAAGTCGCAATACACGATAAGGCAACTCTAGTTTCTCTAATAATGAAGCAACATGCACACGCATTTCTTCCAAAGTATCATAGGATTTTTCAGGATGTTGAACTTGAACAATCTCAACTTTTTCGAATTGATGCAAGCGATTCAATCCGCGAACATCTTTGCCGTAAGAACCTGCTTCGCGACGAAAGCAGGAAGAAAACGCAACATTTTTCTTAGGTAATTCATCAGCTTTTAAAATTACATTACGATATATATTCGTAACAGGAACTTCAGCTGTAGGAATTAAATATAGATTGTCAACACCAACATGATACATTTGGCCTTCTTTATCAGGAAGTTGGCCTGTTCCATAGGCAGAATCTTCATTCACCATCAAAGGAGGAAGAACTTCGTTATAGCCTGAATCAATTGCTTCATCAAGGAAAAAATTAATCAAGGCTCTTTGCAATTTTGCACCTTTGCCTTTGTACACAGGGAAACCTGCGCCTGTGAGCTTAACACCCAATTCAAAATCGATTAAATCGTATTTAGATGTTAAATCCCAGTGAGGAGCTGCGTTTTCGGCCAGTTTAGGAATAGCTCCTTGATTTTCTATTATTTCATTATCCGCTTCTGCTTTGCCTGCCTTCACACTTTTGTGAGGAAGATTAGGCAACAACAATTGCTTGTCAAGAAGTGTTTTTTCGGCATCACTTAGTAAATCTCCAAGAGTTTTAGAACTCTCTTTATGTTCAACTGTTTTGGTTTTTAAAATATTTGCTTCATCAGCTTTACCTTGTTTAAAAAGGATTCCAATTTCTTTAGCTATATTATTGCTTTCCGCAAGAATGTCATCGAGCAGTTTTTGAGTATCACGGCGTTTTTGGTCGAGTTTAAGGATTTCGGTAACAAGAACATCGGCATCGAAATTTTTAATTTTCAGTCGCTCAACTACTTCTTGATAATTCTCTTTAATAAATTGAATTGTAAGCATCTTCAGGTTTTTTGCAAAAATAAGCCGATTCTTTAGAATGAAGAAGAAAAGAGATGATTATTATCCCATAAATCTTTTGCAGTACATTCTCTGTATCGCCTTGTCTTTGAAGTAACTATTTAGCTTGGTTCATTTATTGTAATATAACTTTTACCGCAGAGAGTCGCAAAGTATTACACAGAGAGCCGCAGAGAAGATATTACTGTTTATTAACTCTTTGCGGTTCTTTGCTATTTCTCTGCGGTAAAACAATGTGATGATTATGTGTTTTATAAAAAATATTTTGCCGCCAAAAACTCTAATTCGCAGTGCGTCTCAAAGACGCCGCGAAATTTTCCACACACAAAAAAACTCCCACCAAATTGGCAGGAGTTAAATTTTCTAAAAGAAAAGCAAAATTTAGTTTGCTTTTTCTTCTTCAGTAGTTAGCGGTGTAACCGAAACATATGAACGTTGATTCATCTTTTTCTTGAATTCAACGATGCCTTCGGTTAAAGCAAACAAGGTATGATCTTTACCAACTCCAACGTTTTCGCTTGGGTTATGAACCGTTCCTCTTTGACGAACAATAATGCTGCCGGCTTTTGCAAACTGACCTCCATATATTTTTACGCCCAGACGTTTACTTTCTGATTCTCTACCGTTTTTCGAACTACCTGCACCTTTTTTATGAGCCATTTTTTAAAATTTTTTAGTTTTTTAAAATAATTAACCGTCTAATTAAAGAGCGATGTTTTCAATTAGGATTTGCGAGAAATCCTGACGATGTCCTCTGGACTTTTTATAACCTTTTCTTCGCTTTTTCTTAAAAACGAGTACTTTATCACCGCGCACATGCTCGATGACTTTGCCGGAAACTTTTGCGCCTTCTACGGTCGGGGTTCCAACATTAACAGTTCCTTCGTTGTCGATCAATAACACCTTGCTAAACTCTAAAGAAGCGCCTTCTTCACTTTCCAAACGGTGTACAAAAATTTTTTGATCCTTTTCAACTTTAAACTGTTGCCCTTGAATTTCTACAATTGCATACATTTTTTTATAGTCTTGGTTCAACTTTTTGGGACTGCAAAAGTACTAATAAAAACGAAACACACAAGGGTTTCGGTAAAATACAGCTTCTTTTTATTTTTTGTTGACCAAATATACACCGCTCAAAATCAGTCCAATCCACAAAAAGAACAATAAATTGAATGATTCGTTATCGTAAAAGCCCCAGATTAAAGCAACGATGGGTATAAAATAGGTCACACTTGAGACGAAAACAGGAATCGCTATTTTTATAAGCTTATTGAATAAAATCAATGCCAGTGCAGTGCCAAAAAGTGCAAGCATTCCAACATAAAATAGTCCTTCGTAAATTCTAGGTTCTGTTTGAAAAAGCTCTATAAAGTCAGTAAAACCAAAGAGAACAAATATAGCGGGCCACCCGATTATAAAAAATTGAAAAACTGTAATGGTTAGAGGAGGAATATGTTTGAGGTAGGTTTTTATAATATTTATTTGTGTTCCATAAAATAAGGTGGCAAAAATTATCATTATCCCATACTTAATATTAAAGGAAAAAGCGTTACCGCCGCTAACAGTCAGTAATCCATAAGTACCCAGCATTGAGATAAAGACACCTGCATAACTCCACCAGCGTGCTTTGAATTTGAAAAAGGAAACACCCATAAGTAAAGTGAACAGAGGTGTTAATGAATTTAAAATTCCTGCGGTACTGCTATCTAATCCTGTTTGTGCTATTGCAAATAAATAGGCAGGAAAGAAGCTGCCTAGGAGTCCGACTGTACCTATAATAAGCCAATCTTTAGTCGATATTATGCTAAAACGTTTATATACAAACGGCAATAGAGCAAGGAAACTTATAATGAGACGAATTGAGCCAACCTGAACAGGATCAAAGACTTCTAAACCTTTCTTAATCAGTATAAAAGAAGACCCCCATATTAATACAAGTGAAATATATAGTATCCATTTCAGGTTTTTGGCTATCATAGATTTGGTTTTTGAAGCGCAAAAGTAGTTGTTTTAAGTTTGTGTTAGCAAAAATTAAAAGAAGTATGGCATTATTTTGGCTTAGTCGAGTACAAGGTATAACTTTGTAGTACTAACTACTATTTAGCAATGAATACGAGAATAAAGTTTAGATTTTTTCTTTTACTAAGTGTTTTTCTTTTCTCTGCCTGCACTATAGAGAGGAAGTTAGCAATGGAATTCATTAAACATAAGGAATATAAAGTAGCGATATTAGTCGTGCCTCCTTATTCTTTGGATTTAATCAATAACAACGAATACAATTTTGATTCTGTATACATTCCTGAAGATATTTATCTCGATTCTATTTTATTTCAGCAAACGAATTTGATAAAGCATATTTCCGATTCGGTCTATTTAGAGAATTATCTTAATGGCTTTATTAATAGCCTTCAAAAAAGTGGTTTTCAGATATTTCTGCCAGATGAATTAGATGCTTTTAAAGATGCAGATTCGCAGTCTTATATTTTCAAATTTGCTCAAGTAGAACTTAGTGAAGAAATTTATCCAAATGTTGTTAGTGAGAAGATTTCAGACACGAAATTTTATAAGGTGTTCGAATTAAATTTAGTAACAGCAAATAGCTGGTTTGAATTCGAAGCTCGGGATTCAGCTTGGGCTAAAGTATTTTTTGCGGAGGATGCCGTGATAGATGAGTTTTCAGCAGAAGTCAAATTAGATAATTCCAGTAAAAATCCGATATTATATTACAGCATTGATTCGCTTTCCGTGGCAGATGTTTATCAGATGGCCACAGATGTTGGGATAAAATATGCTGGTTATTTAACTGATTATTTAATGAATAATTATATCAGGGAGCATTACCCGCCATCATTAAATCCGAGTATATTTTTCCATTACGAAGCGGAGCAGAAAATGCTTTTCCCTTTTTCGGAAGGATTTCAAGAGATAACAAAGGAGAAGTAAAGCTTCGCGACTTTGCGGCTTGGCGAGAAAAAATCACGCAGAGACGCAAAGACGCAAAGAATTTAAGCCTGGATTTAGTAATTCAGATTAATTGCTTCAACAGATTTAATTTCCGGTAAAGCTTTCCGAACTGCCTGTTCAACACCATTTTTAAGTGTTTGTGTACTATAAGGACAGGATCCACAGGCGCCCATAAGTTCAACATTTACCGTATTATCCTCGGTAATATTTACAAAACGAATATCACCGCCATCATTCTGTAAATAAGGTCTTATTTGTTCGAGTATCCCTTCAACCTTGCTTTGTAATTCCGTATCTATTGCCATAATATTGAGTTTTAAACTTTATTAGTCTGTTGAACAATTTGCATTAGGATCTATTTGAACGATGCGCGTTGCTTCAAGTTCAATATTGCGTTTGTTTACATTGGAAATTACCTTTTCAGCAATTCCCTTAAAAATAGCTGCCGAAGCTGTTGTATCATCCAAAGCAATCGGAACACCGCTATCTCCAGTTTCTGCAATTGCTTCGACAATTGGAATGCTGCCTAATAATTCGCTGTTTAGTTCATTGGCAACAAGTTGACCTCCACCTTGTCCAAAGATATGATATTTTTTTTCAGGAGCATCTTCAGGTGAAAAATAAGACATATTCTCAATAAAACCCAATAGAGGAACTTTAATGGAATCATTCTTGAACATATCTGCTGCTTTGCGTACATCTGCCAAAGCAACGTTTTGAGGAGTAGTTACAATAATAGCTCCTGTAACAGGGAAACCTTGCACTAAAGTCAGGTGAATATCGCCAGTTCCAGGAGGAAGGTCAAGTACCATATAATCAAGCTCGCCCCAAATTGCATCATTAAATAATTGTCCCAATGCATTGGAAGCCATTGATCCTCTCCACATTAAAGCTTTGTTTGCTTCAATAAAGAAACCAATCGAAAGCATCTTAATTCCGTATTTTTCGATTGGAATTATTTTTGTTTTTCCGTTTTCTTCTTTTGCCCCAGGACGTTCGCCGTTTAATCCAAACATAATAGGCATAGAAGGACCGTAAATATCGGCATCTAATAAACCAACTTTAGCACCAGTTTTTGCTAAAGCGATGGCTAAGTTTGATGCAACTGTTGATTTTCCAACTCCACCTTTACCGGAAGCGATAGCAATAATATTTTTCACCTTGCCTAAAGGACCACGGCCGGCTTCTTGCTCGCTCAGTGTATCAATGGATATTTCAGCGCCTTCGCCTAAATCAGATTTAAGTGTGCGTTCTGCAGCATCTTTAACAATATGTGCATTTTTATCGTTTGCTTGAGGATAAATTAAGGCAAGGCTCACTTTGTTTCCCTCAATTTCCAAACGATCAACCATATCAAGATCAACAACATTTGTTCCTTTTGGGAAATAGAGAACCTTTTTTAAAGATTCAATTATTTGTTCTTTTGTAAAACTCATTCTTTATTTTTTTT
>JAQIBR010000058.1 GCA_027858955.1 Bacteroidales bacterium | reverse complement strand
CCTTATCCTTATCAAGACTTTACAATAATCCTTGAAGCAAGGGATGCAAAAAGATTTAGTTGGGATCCTGAAAGATACTTTACTAACAGGCGTTTAGCTGTTACGGGACTTGTAAGTTTGTTCGAGGATAAGCCTGAAATGCTTATTAGAAAAAGATCTCAGGTAAGGATGTATTAAAAATCGAGCTATAATAATCACACTAATAGTTCAACCCTTTCAGGGTTGTGATTTTGATTTCATATCTTTTCCACTGGTTTCACTGTTCGACTGAGCTCACGCCGAAGCCAGTGGTTATTCAAATTTTATCCCTTTGGGATAATTAATTGACTTTTCGAAGTGAACTCAAAAATAAATTAGTTTATAAATTTACTTGTTCAGTATTCGCTAATAATCAGCTATATAGTTCACGCAAAATGGTTTATCATGGAAAAGAACGTAAGTTAAAAGATAAATTGCTTAATTTTATCGCACACAATATCAATTCAATTAACTTAAATATTAAATTATGTACAAATCAAAAAACAAAAATTGGATGATTGCAGTCATCCTTGCCATATTATTTATGGCTCCATCATTGCAAGTTAATGCTCAAAGAAAGAAAAAAAAGTCGGCAGAAACAGCAAGTCAATTTGAGCTTACAAACCAAATGGTGAAAATGCTTAAATTCAGAAGCATCGGGCCTGCTGCTTATTCAGGACGTATTTCCGATTTGGCAGTTAATCCTGATAATTTATCAGAATATTATGTTGGTGTTGCTTCAGGAGGATTGTGGAAAACCATAAATCACGGTACTACATTTGAATCTATTTTCGATGATCAGCCAGTATTTTCAATAGGTTGTTTGGCTATGGATCCTAATAATTCCAATGTTGTTTGGGTAGGTACCGGAGAAAATAATACGCAACGTAATCTTGCATACGGCGATGGTGTTTATAAAACAACTGATGGTGGAAAATCTTTTACCAATATGGGCTTAAAAACAAGCTCCCAAATAGGTAAAATTATGATCGACCCCAGAAATAGCAATGTAGTTTACGTTGCTGCACAAGGACAAGCCTGGGGTCCTGGAGGTGAACGCGGGCTTTATAAAACAACAGATGGTGGTAAAACCTGGAATCGTGTTCTCGAAATAGGAGAATATACCGGAGTTTCGGATATGGAAATGGATTCTCGGAATCCTGATATATTATACGCATCATCACATCAGCGGGAACGTAGAGTTTATTCTAAGATTGATGGTGGACCTGAATCCGCAATATATAAATCTGTTGATGCCGGTGCATCATGGACTAAACTTAAAAAAGGACTTCCTCATGGAGATGTTGGTCGTATAGGACTCGCACTTTCACATGCGAATCCAGACATTATTTATGCTGTTATCGAGCTTCCAGGAAATAAGGGCGGATTTTATCGTTCTTCGGATATGGGTGAAAGCTGGGAAAAACGCAGCGATAAAGTATCTGGTAGCCCTCAATACTATAATGAAATTTATACCGATCCCATCAATCAGGATCTAGTAATTTTAATGGATACTCGTGCCGGTCGCTCAAAAGATGGGGGAAAAACCTGGGAAAATATCGAAGGCAGTAATAAACATGTCGATAATCATGCATTATGGATAAATCCTGATGATACTGATCATTACCTTATGGGCTGTGATGGTGGATTATATGAAACTTATGATGGTGCTAAAACATGGCAATTTTCAAGCAATCTTCCAATCACACAATACTATCATGTAAGAGTAGATAATGACTATCCATTTTATAATGTTTACGGTGGTGCTCAGGATAATGGTTCCTGGTTTGGTCCTTCTCAAACTCATCGCAGATCATTGGTGAATGCCGATTGGACGTATACAATTGGTGGCGATGGTTATTTGTCTACACCTGATCCAAGCAATCCTGGTATTTCATATCACGAATCACAATATTGCGGTATAAGAAGATATGATGAAACAACAGGAAACAGCATCTCTATAAAGCCTCAACCAACTATTGATGAAGAATACAATTGGAATTGGAATACGCCCTATTTTATAAGTCATTTTGATTCTAAAACTTTATATATCGGTGGAAACTATGTTTTGAAAAGTACTGATATGGGAGGGACTTGGAAAAAAGTCAGTGGCGATTTAACACGTCAGATTGATCAGAATACTTTACCAATGATGGGTAAAATTTGGCCTCCTGAAGCTGTTGCTAAAAATATGTCAACTTCAAAATTTGGAAATATCTTTGCCCTGTCTGAGTCTCCTTTAAAAAAAGGAATGATATATGTTGGTACTGATGATGGTTTAATTTGGATTACTGAAAACGATGGTGAAAACTGGACAAAATATAGCTCTTTTACAGATGTACCAGATATGACATTTGTTAATTATATACTTCCTTCTCAACATAACGAAAGTACTGTTTACGCTTGTTTCGATGGCCGTAAGAATAGCAGCGATTTTACGCCTTATTTAATCAAGAGTACAGATAAAGGAAAAACCTGGACTTCCATTGCATCTAATCTTCCTTCAGGAACCATTTATGCTATACAGGAAGATTTCGTAAATCCAAATATCTTATTTATTGGAACTGAGTGGGGTGTATGGACAACTATCGACGGAGGTAAAAAATGGGTTCAACTTAAAAACGGACTTCCTCCAATACAGGTTAAAGATTTAACCATTCAGGAACGTGAAAACGATTTGGTTGTTGCCACTTTTGGACGTGGATTTTATGTAATGAATAATTATTCAGCTTTGCGCGAATTAAGCGAAGACGTGGCAGAGAAAGAAGCCCATATGTTTGAAATTACTGAAGTGCTTTTATATTTCCCTTCAAGCAATTTGAATTATCAGGGTGATGTTCATTTTAGAACTCCAAACCCAAATCCTTCTGCTACATTCGAATATTACATCAAAGATGGATATCAATCGCTGAAGCAGAAAAGGGTTAAAGCTGGTGTTACTGCTTCCAATTATCCTTCTGAAGATGATTTGAGAGCAGAATCAACTGAAGCTAAACCAATGCTGCTTTTCACTGTCTACGATACCGAAGGAAACATTATGAGAAAACTTTCTTCGCCTCTGCGTAAAGGCTATAATAGTATTGATTGGGATTTAAGCTATTTATCTAATCGTGGCCCTAAAGTGCCTTCTGGAGAATATAAAGTGGCTATTGATAAAAATATTGATGGTGAATTCACACGACTTGTAGAACCTCAATCTTTTAAAGTTAAATCTTTGCCTAATGCGTTGGGAACACCCAATTATGATGCTAATTTTAATTTCCTAAAAGAAGTGAGTGATCTAAATGCTTTGGTAACATCGGCTCGTGGAAAAATTACAGATATGAATACTCGTATCAAAAATATGAAGAGTATACTTGCCAATATGCCTGTTGAAGCTAATCTTCTTGTAAATAAAATGGATGATTTACAAAAAGAGATTGATGCAGTTACTAAAATAGTTGTTGGTGGTTTTGGAGCCAAGAACACAGTTGCTAGTCGGATACGATTTGCACAATATACAACTGCTTCTGCTGAAGTTGATGTTACTGGTGCTCAAAAAGAGCAATATCAAATTGCAAAAGATGCTTTTGATGGACAGACTGAAGCATTAAATAGTTTGTTTACTGTGAAGTTGCCAGCGCTGGAAAAAGAATTTGAAGATGCAGGAGGGGTGTTATTTAATAACGCACCAGAGCGTCGTAGGTATTGGGAAGAATAATCTTAACAAACAGTTACAAAGAGGCAGTTTAAAAAGTCGCAATAAACTTTGATATTTGCTTTGTGATCCTTCTGTGAACTTTGTGATCCTTTTGCCAAAGGCATCCCTTCGGGAGTGGTTCAGCTATTTTTTCTTTTTACCACAAAGTCGCACTAAGGAGACACGAAGGTACACGAAGGACTTTCTAGTCTGCCTCTTGTTATTATCTATATTCTATAATTTAATTTCTCCTAGATAGTAATGCATTTGGTTTTTAGCCCTAAATGGATTCGTATTTTACTTTTCGAATTGGAGTAATAATTTGAGACCTTTGTAAAACCAAAGAGACTCGTCATTCCGAACGAAGTGAGGAACGGCAACGCCCCTCACCGAAGGTAATCTCAATATCGTGAATATTAGACTTATAGCAGATTTCTCACTTCGTTCGAAATGAAAGGTCAG
This sequence comes from Bacteroidales bacterium, assembly GCA_027858955.1. Classification (GTDB taxonomy): domain Bacteria; phylum Bacteroidota; class Bacteroidia; order Bacteroidales; family UBA12170; genus UBA12170. Next base: position 12,803 of record JAQIBR010000058.1, on the reverse strand, counting down.
AGTTTTTGTAAAAGTCTCAAATTAAGATTTTTTGGGCTCAATCAAATCCCATAAATTTCCATATAAATCTGAAAAAACTGCAACGGTTCCGTAAACTTCAATTTTTGCTTCTCTAACGATCTTTACATTCTTGTCATTTAGATTTTGAATATCTCTTTCAATATCATCGGTATAAAGAAACAGGGAAACTCTACCACCTGTTTGATTTCCTATTCTGCTTGTTTGTTCTTCAGTTGCTGCTTCTGCAAGTAGTAAACTTGTAGTTGAATTCCCTTTTGGTGCTACTAATACCCATCGCTTGATATCACTAAGTTTGATGTCTTCTATTAAGTTGAAATTTAGCTTTTCAGTATAAAAGTTGATAGCTTCGTCATAATCTTTAACGAGAACAGTAATATGCGCAATTCTTTGTTCCATGTAAATAATCTGAATTAAATATGCATTGTAAATTAGCCAATAGACTATTCCATAATTACAAAACTAGCATTAATGCAAATTTATATTATTTACATTTTCAATCAATTATAAATTGAATATTAATGAATTAATATTTTTTTTAAAATTACTTTCTGTCCAATTTTAGTCCTTAAAAAGTAGATTCCTTTTATCTGATCTCTTAAATCAATTTCAGTTTTTTTGTTTGTAATAACAGATTGAAAGACTTCTTTGCCGTGTATATTATATATGGTAAATTTTGAATTTTCTATTAAGAATGATTCGTCAATTATTAATTGAAATTTACCGTAGGATGGATTTGGCGAAATTGTAAAATTAGCTTTAAGTGGTGTATCCTCAATTCCTGTTGTATTATTTTCAACAATAATCATTCCTTTCATACCGCTTGAAGCATGGGGGAAACATACATAATAATGTGTTCCTACTGTAAGATCATTCGATGTTAAGGCTCCTCCACCAAATCCCAATTGAAATCCACCTGATAAAGCTGCATTGCCATTAGAATTCCATGTGCTTTGGCTAACCTCTATAACATTATGTGCGGTTGCAATATTAAATTGAACTGATTCGCCATATGATATTGTAACAGAAGCAGGTGAAAATGTATTTCCTGAATTAGTAATTATTGTTTGACTAAAACTAAGCAAACTAAAAAATAGAATTAAAGAAGTAAGTGAAATTTTTGTTCTCATATTAATACTTTTTTAATTATTCCTATCAAAAGTAGTATTAAAATGAGGCTAGTTCAAGTTTCAAATCTGAATGTTGAGTATTTTATGAATACATTAACAAAAGAAATTTTAGCAATTCTAATTTATGCATCTCCAGCTCATAATATATTGCAAATCCTCAGATGATTGAATATTTTCATATTTATCCCAAACGCCTTTAAGACCCTTACTGTTAGATGTTAACTCAAAATGAGCTACTGCTATTCCCATATCAATTTCATGCAAGCCCATTACATCATACTTTTTATTGACAGGATTTTTAAAAAAGTGAAATTCATTAGTTGTTTCATCGAAAAAGACTCGCCAAGGTTGAGAATTCCCAGCCGATGGACCCAATCTGAGCATTTCTAAAGAATCAGAATATTTTGGTAGTTGATCAGGAGACAGTGGTAATTTTGTTTGGTAATCGAAAAACAACGTTTCCCAATCATTCCTTTTATGAGCTTTAATAGCAAATCTTACTAGTCTTTCTCCTGCAGATTGTTTGTCGGCATAGCCAATAATTAGAATACTCGGTATTTCGAAACCCTTCTCTGGAATTATTTCTTTAAAATAAGTTTGGTCAAAAACGCCTATCCAACAGCTCGCAATGTTCATTTCAGTAGCTTTTAGCACAAGCTTTTCCATAAGATAGCCATAATTTACTCTGGAGTTTGGAGTAGATTTGGATGTTCCCAACACAAAAGTTTTGTGCCCTTGAATCATTCCATAGTTTATTTTCAGTTCGCTACTTGCATCCTTATTTTCAATAATACTGAAATCAATTATCTCATTATCAAGTCCTTTACTATTTTTGAGTATAAAGCTTTCAAGTTCCGCTTTATCTTCCTGACTTAAAAATATGCTATTAAAAGTCCTGCAAGATTTTCGTGTTTTTATTACATCTATTATATTCATAATCATCTTTTCACTGCGAATTGATTAAAAAAGGTTATTGTTTTTAATGAAAAACAACAACCTTTATAAAAATTGTTTACAAAGCTTAATCTGATTTTTCAAGTGAAGAATCAACCTTTATTTGCTTTCTTTTCTCTCTTTTCTGCCTTTTTTTCTTTTGCAGTTTTAGCCGGTTCTTTTTTAACGGTTTTTTTTGCGTCTTGAGATTTTGCCATGATATTGAATTTTAAATATTTGTTTTATTTTTATTTGCTCAGAGCCTTAATCATTAAAGATATTGGAAAATTAATTTCTTTTTCCTCCAAAGAAAGAACTATAAACATTCTTCTATTAAATAGCGAAGATATTAAAAAAGCGATCATAATGCAATTGCTTTTTCGCTCAAGAAAATAAAAAATAAGCTTGCAATATTTGATTTAACTCTATTGAATTTAATGCTGTATAATCAATTTGTGAGTAGCAATTATTTGTTTTTTCTGTTTAATTATCAGTATATAATACCCATTATTAATATAAGGAATACTAATTTTAACTGACATATTTCCAGTAGATTCTGGAGAATAATCAGTATTAAAAACTTTCTTTCCAAGCAGATCGATTATATCGATACTAATTCTGTCAATATTTTCAATTGCAAGCCGAATATTCATCTGATCTTTTACAGGATTTGGAAAAACTATCAAATTATTTTCGTAATTTTTAGCATCGAATAATCCGGTTGTAGATGTAATATTGTCATCCATCCAGCTAAGTCTATCCAGTAACCAAGTTTTTAAATAATCAATTTCTTGTTGATAAGTAGTATTGTACCAATCATAATTTGGCCATACATATTGCCCTATTATTGGCCATTTGTCAAAGTTTCTGTCAATAGATCCATCCATATGATAAATCATATCATCTAAATTGGCCATTATAGATTCTGTTTTGAACAATCCCGCACGTAATTCCGTCCATCTTCTATATAAGGCATCTTGATATTCAGGATCTTCCATTAAACGTGCCCACCAATGCATGGGATGCCATTCGTAGGGTCCGTAACTTGGATAAAGCCATCGATCGGTAGCAAGATTCAAATCCGAATAGTCAACATTTCCGTAGCCAAGGTTAAAATCCCATAATGGTCCGGCAAATAATTTGCCACCCTTAGAATCCTTTTTCTTATAAAAATAAGTGCTATAACGATAGCCATCCACATTATTCGCCAACTCATTCATAATTTGAAAATCGACGAATGAATTTATGTCGATGTATTTACTATAGCCATTTTCTGGATCTTGAAATGAGTTGCCATTTAAAGTGTTTTCAAGACCCACCAAATAATTATAAAGATATGATTTTTGCTGTGTTACAATTTCATCAAAATCGGGATATACATAAGTAAAAGCATAGTTCCTTGCATCATTATGGCGATTAGCAGGGTAAGTATAAAAATATTCATTAGATGTTAAATCCCCGGTTTTATCCACTTTCACAATATAACCGCCTGTTATGTCGTCTCCTGAAATTTCTTCAGGTTTTAATTTGCTAATATCGACACGATTTGTATCTCGTTTTATTTTTTCCATAAGCAAATAAACTCCTTGATAGTTTGCATTTAAATAAACTTCGCAGAATTTATATCCTGGCTGCCAATCAGCCATTAGACTTCCTAACTGAAAAGTAATAGCATTTCGCAACATAGTTTTGTCAGAATATGGTGCATAAAGAATCCAGTCTTCTTCAGCAGGTAAGCCCAATAAGCTTACATCTAGATCATTGCCTGCTTCATCTCGTGTTTCAAATGAGAAGCTTTTTTTAGGGAACATCTGCGATGATTGTCCACGTATTTCTATACCAATAAAACCATCATAATCAGTTCCTTCGTCAAAATAACTATTTAATTGGCCAGGACCTTTATCTATAACTTTTAATCTTGATGTAATTTTAGGTTCATCAACAATTGTTTGCCCCAATGTTTCGATAACTAATAATGGAAGATTTGATTGATTAATAAAAGGAGCTTCAAACCAATAAGGAACAGTGCGATAATCATTGCTTACGTCTTTTATACCAACCGAAAAGAATGTGGCTGAGGACATATCCGAAGACTCAGCATTATAATTATGAACTTGAAGTGCCAATACATTATCACCCTCATTCATATATTTCAAAAGTGTATCGTTATGAATAACAAACTGTTCCGGTGCTATTCCTAAATACATTCTTGCTTCAATATAACTATCGGCCCATGTTGAGTATGTAGGTCTTACACCGATTGTTCCAATATTGGTTCTTGCGATTTCGTGCCCGTTTAAATAGGCAACAAAAGCATCATCGTAATCAACGTTGAGCATAGCCCAATAAATATTTGAAATATCAATAATATTAAAATTGATTCGAATATAAACTGAGGGTACGGGACTAATAATTGTTCCGTCATCGTTATCTCCGTAGCCAAAACCTCCTTTTCCAGAGGACCATACGGATGCATCAAAATCGACATTTGCCCAATCTGCCGGAGGTTCCGAATATCCTGGGAAATAATGCCAAGTATCTTCTGCAATAACTATAGTTTCCCAATGGTTAATACTTTGAGAATAGATTGAGTCGAAGCTAAATAAAAACAAGATAGCGGCCACAATGATCCGAAAAATGTAAGATTTGTGCATTTAATAGATAAAAAATGATAATTCCATTTATGTTGTTCTGCTTAGAACTATTTCCTTTCTAAAAAATGCGAATTTATCAATTCTGTTTTGGTAAACCTAATTGAGTTTAAAATTATGGATGCCGGGTTGTATTCTGAAGTTATAAGTTATTGGTAATAATGCTGATAATATCGAAGCTGCTGTCTAAAAAGTCCTTCGTGTACCTTCGTGTCTCCTTAGTGCGACTTTGTGGTAAAACGCTTAACCACTCCCGAAGGGATGCCTTTGGCAAAAGGATCACAAAGGTACAAGGTTCACAAAGCTAATAATAAAGTTTATGACGCCTTTTTAGATAACATCTTTTGAAATAACTTACTTTATTCGCCCCAAAAACGAAAGAACTTAACGCGTAGTGCCATTTATCTCAACATCAATTCCATTAATTTTATTGCTGATATTTCTCCTTTTTGTTTTATCAAATCTCTTGGAGTATTATCGCCAATTTCAAATGTTACAGATTCAGCTCCGAATTCATTAAACAAATAACTAGTTGAGCTTATTTTTGGACCATCAAGTCCTCCAGGTCTTATATTAGGCTCATAATTAGCGATTTCCTTTCCCATAGCTTCAATCATCTCAGGAACTAGTCCTGGCATATTCCCTTTTAATTCAGGATTTATAGTATAGTAAATATCCTGAAAAGTTGAGTGAAAATCAACACCGAAATAGAATTTTCCTCCCGAAGCAGCAACTTTGTTTTGCATAAATATTTTAACAGCTTCAGTTTCGGGTTGGTTAAATGTTTCCCAATCTCTGTTCAGATCTATTCCTCCCGAATTATGTCGCCAATGACCATTATCTACTCCATCAGGATTTATAAGTGGAATAACGTAAGTATTGTATGTATTCCTAAATTTTATTGCAGTTTCGGTATCTGAACTTAGTGTTTCAACAAATGACTTCATCGCCAAATATCCGCTGATTTCAGGAGGATGTTGTCTTGATAAAACAATTATCATTTTTTGGTCATCGGCTGTTCCTATTTTGAGCATATTTATTGCTTTTCCTTCACGACTTTCACCAATTTTTTCTAAAGAAATAAATGAATTCAGTGCCAAATCTTCAGACCATTTGTATATGTGCTTCGATGTAATTAATTCTTGTGCCGAAACCCACAAAGTATCAGAACTGATAGAGAGTTTCATTGAAATATTGCTTGGTGAACTTTCTTCCATAATTGAAGTTGTGTCGGGAAAATAATATATTGAATCAAGACTATTCCAAATAATGCCATCATCACTTAGTTTTGGGTAATAACGATGTTTAACACCATCTAAATAAGTCAGTTTCAGGTATATATCTTGTTTTGATTCCGACCAGATTTTAAAAGCATACCAAGGACTGCCATTTATTGGAGTATTCTCCGGTGTTATAAGAGCTGTAACAAGTGTATCGTTTGTTAAAACAATTCCATTCAATCTTGCACCATCAAATTCGTTGGAACAAAAAATGCCATTACCTAAATCATAAGTCTTTTTTAATTGAAGTTGGATAGGTTTTGTTAGTGTGCTGACTCGCTTAATTGGTTCTTGACCTTTCCATTTTGTGTCTTCCTTACAAGACCAAATCAAAGAAATTGCAATAAACAGAAATAATATTTGGCTAATTTTAAATTGTTTCATGATCTGATAATGATTTTGTACATAATTTTTCTAAAATCCACACCGTATTTTGCAATAAAGTCAACATTTAATACACCTATAAATTGTACATTTTTGTCTTTTACCTTAAACTGCTTATTAATAGTTCTTTTAAAATTGGTATTTACCTCAAACAGACCTAATTCCAATATTGTATTTACTCCTGAGATATTTAGTTTCCTTTTTGAATAATCTTCAATTTCTTTTTCCATTTTTGATTTATCAGCCTTAAGGCTTAATAATTCATCGTTTAACGAGTTAATACGCTTTTGTTTATCTTTTAATAAAAACTCCGACAAAAACCATATTAATGCTCCAACTCCAAGAATTACAAAAGCAATTGCAAACATCTTATTAAACAAGAGTATTATTATTATAATGCTAATACTTCCGAATATTAAGTATGAATTGATATTTTTAAACATTTTTCAGCTTTTTACAAGATTATTGACGATACTTCTAGATCAAAGGTAAAAAAATCATTTGCATTAAGCTACTTATTGTTTATAGCGAGACCGATAAAATAGGTTTAGATAAGTAAATTCAAATAATGCCTATGAAGCTCTTGAAAAATATTTACTGTCGATATGATAAGGCTTTTTTTGCTTGGTCTATTTTATTTTCTCTTTCAAATGAGAATGTTTTGTCAGTCAGGTTGCACAATTTATATAATTCAATGGTTTTTTCAAGAAAGATTTTTTTCTTGTCAGATTTTGCATTTTTTCCTATTATAAAAAAGATTTCAGCTAATGTTTCAAGATTCTCCGCATTAAATCCTTTAAAATGGGAAATGTAATCCTTGGATGTTGTTTCATCTAAAGTTAAAAACCTGTCAAAGTCAAATCCAACTTCATTTAAAACTATTTCTTTCGTTTCTTGAGGACGTGTTTCTATTGTAAGTGCCAGATTTTCTGTATTTCCAAAAATGCTATTTAAAATTGACTTTAGCATTATACCAATCTTTTCAATCTCTCTTAATAGATAATCTTTTTGTTCCATTATTATGTTTTTATTTAACTCTGATTCAGCTATTTAGAAATTGGGTTTGACATAATGCTTTCTATTGGTTACAATGAAATATTTGCCCAATTCCTTATTTAACCAATTTCATGAGCAGCTTTTGATCCCCGACCATTTCAAGGCCGCTAACTGACGTACTATCACAAAAAATAAGAACCCCTTTTTTATCGTAAACGCTTAATTCAAGTCGGGCATCTACGCTTTCGGGTATTCGCCTATCCATTGATCCTTTTACTGGTGCTTTTAAAAGTCCTGAATTCTTGCGTACAGCCAAAATTGAAAAGGTGTTTTTCCTATTCTTGATGGTAATTCGGACTGTATCCGATTCTGACTTTTCAATTTTTAATTTTGCATTAGTATAGGTAGCAAAACGATACAATTTTTTGTCGTGAAGAAAGAATCCGAGAAATCCAGTAAATGATTTCCCCAGCCATGGAATATTTGCTACCGAAAGCATAAAAGAACTGTGACCCTTATTGAAATTATTGGATTGTATCCAAATCCATGCGGCAGGCATTGAACTGCCCCAATCTTTCTCGATATATCCGATTCCCCGGTCGAAATTGTAAGCTTTCCCGTTTTTTAGCAATTGCCCTTCCAATTGATGGGTCATACTAACCACACCATGATAGCACTCCATGAAAGGTACAAATCGGTACCACCCCATTATTTCAGGATTCAAGATTGCATGCGTGGGAAACTCAACTTGTTCCGACATTTTTATCTCTCCCGTTATAAAAGAAGTGTCGTTACGAATATTGAGAATAATTTTATCCCTAGAAAAATAGTTTTGGCCGATTGCAATGGCAAACTCTTTCCGCGAAAAAGAAAATTCTTCAATAGGGAATGAATAGTAATCCGTTTGAGCTGTCTTTCCATCAATTATCTGAATAAAAGCATGTTGTTCGCCATCTTTTGATATTGAGATACCGGGAATAAAGCTCAAGATTGAAGAGTTGGTTGAAGCAACCATTTTGAAATACCAGCCTTCAAAATAATTTTTTTTTCTTCCTATTCCCCTGAAACATTTCCGGGTGGGCTAATTTTTTTAAGCCATAACCGGGTAGATACTTATGTTCGGAAAAATTAATTTCCTGTGTCATATCTTGTGCGGATATTGTTGTTGAGCATATTAATAATATCAGAAAAAGGAATTGATTGCCGGAAGATTTCATTTTTTTTAGATCAAGTTGATTAGGATAAGTCTTATTGTTAATTGCGTAAAGATATTGAATTCTGCTAAAAATATATTTATTAGTAAACCATATTACGGAAGTATCTCCAACATCTAAGTTTAATCTTAAAAGATGATAATTGTTACGGCAAACCTATCGTTTCCCCAAACTAATTATTTCCAAGATAATGGTGAAAATAGGGAGTGACATAAAAAAGAATTAAAATTACATAAACACAAATTAGAATTTTTTGTGAAAAAAATCTTGTTAAAGAAATATTAAAATTACTGAAATGCTTGCGAATTATTTTGATATTGAATATAGATACTCTAACTTTGAGATAATTACGAAAAATTTAAAGGATATTTAAATCGTAATAACATATTAATAACATTAATAATTAAAAATCAACAAAATGAAAACAAACAAAATTTTTCTTGGAGGTATAGCAGGAGCTATAGTCTTCTTTTTTTTGGGGTGGTTAATTTACGGTGTATTATTAGCTGATTTTATGGAATCAAATTATGACCAAAGCCTTAATAGACCAATGGAAGAGATGGTTTGGTGGGCATTGATTTTATCAAATTTAGCATCAGGATTTTTGTTCGCAATAATTTTAAGTTGGTCAAATACTATCGGAATTGCTGATGGAGCCAAAAAAGGAGCGATTCTTGGATTTTTGCTTGGTCTTTCCATGGATTTAAGTTTCTATGCAATGAGTAAAATGATATTGAGTTTCACACCAATAATTGTTGATGTGCTTCTTTACACAATACTTTGGGCAATAATGGGAGCAGTTATAGTTTGGGTTATGAGTTTGGTAAAGAATAAAGCATAAATTTTATCGTATGTAGATTATTTTAATACCTGAAAATCAAACTCATATATTATTTTATTAGATTTTAGTTGAAATTTTCAGAAACAAAAGCAGCTACAATGAAACCGATTGCCGTCAGGCAGGTTTGCAAGATATTAACCATTAATTAGAAAATAAACATTAAATTAATTTGGATTTGTCATAAAATATAATATATTAGTGGTATGCATAGATGAGATATGATTATAGTTATAATAATAGGTATTTGTGATAAAAAAATAGGTTTCATAACAAATAAGCCAACAGGGCATTTATATAATTGAAATAAACTTTAAATCTAAAATTAATAAATTATGAAAATTTACAAAAAAAAGTATTTAACAATAATTACACTTTTAATACTATCAATAATTATTGGAGCATGTTCCGGTAACGAATCAAGAAATGAAACACAAAAGTTACTCGAAAAACAAGCAAAAGTATTGGAAGCAGAAAAAAAAGTAATAGATGAGACCTTTGATAAGGTAAAGATTGTGAGTGATTCGTTGGAAAAAGAACAATTAGAATTGCTCGAAAAGAAAAAGAAGATTGAAATAAATCTTGAAAAATTCGACGCCGAAAAGGAAATGTTTGCTAAAGATGTAAAAAAACAAAAACAGCAAAATCTTGAAAAGCAAATTACTGATTTGGAGAATCAGTTGGTGGAAATTAATAGTGAGCTTTCCAGTTTGCAAGGAAGTGATAGTAAACTGATAAAAAAGAAAGATACACTTCTGATGAAGGAAAAGCAACTAAGTGAGCAAAAATCAATAGCCAAAGGAAAATTAGTAACAGGAATTGATAAAATAGACTCAAGACTGGATGAAATTGAGCATCAAAGTTTAATAAAGCAAAAAGAAATTTCTATAAACGAACAAAAAATATCTTTAGCCCAAAAAAAGATTGAACTTCTGGAGGATGAAAAAAATATTTATTTCAGAAAGAAAAATGAGATTATAAAAAACAATGGTGATGATACCGAATTGGAAAAGTATAATCTACGAATTAGTGAGATTGACGGATATTTATCAGACGAACAAAATAAGATAAAAAATGCTGAGAGTAGTATTAACTCATTAAAGAGCTGGATAAAAGATGCTGATGATCTTGAGGAAAATCTAAGAGCAATGATGGAGGAAGAGTATGATAAAAATGAAACAATAGAAATATTCATTAAAGAAGAAACTGCCAGATTAAACAAAGAAAAAGAAATTCTGGATGAGAATGTGAGCCAGCTAAACAATGAAAAAAGCAATTTGAAAAGTAAACAATCTTTAATTAATGAGAAATTAGCAAATCTTGATGACGAAACAGAAATAGTTAAAAGTAAAGAATTATCTGAAATACTTGCTGAAAAATCTATTATTGATCAGGAAGAAGCAAAATTGTCGGATATAGAAACTAATTTAATAGAAGACAGTGAAGCTCAGTCTGAAGCAAAATCAACTGACAAAACTGTCGTTGCTTCAGATGCTTTAGAAGAGTTAGATAACATATTAGCTAAGAAAAAAGGCGAAATTGACAAATTAAGAAAAGAAGTGGCAAATGACGCAAAAAAACTTGCCGAGCAACAAGCAGAAATTGAAACTAAACGTTCAAAGAATGTGAATGTTTTTACAAAATCACTATATTCAATTGGTATTATAGGAATAATTTTACTAATTGTTCTTTATATAATTGGAAAAAAAAGAATAGAAAAGAAGAAAGCTAAAAAATAGGATATTATAATAATAAGATAAAAAAAACTAAAAATGAAAAACGAAGAGAAACAACAAGATAAGGTTAAAAAAACAGCTCCGAATAAAGCTAAAAAAACAGTTCAGAAAAGAGCTAAAGAAACCAAAGAAAAAGTAGATGAAAAAACTGCTCAAATAAAGGAAAAGGTACAGGATCAAGCAACAGATTCAAAGGAAAAAGTTAGCAGTAAAGCTTCAGAAAAACAGGATGATAAAACAAAAGAATCCGCTTTTTGGGATGAAGCTAAAGAAAATGTTACTGAAGGTGCTAAAATTTTTGGAGATGAAGCTATACATTTAGGTAAAAAACTCGCATCATATTCTGAATCAATTTTTGGTAAAATAAAGGATAATACAAAAGATGCTTTTAAATACGGATTGGATTTAACAAATGAAGGAGTACAACGTGCTCAGGAAATGGCTGAACATTTGAAAGATGACTTTGAAATAAGGAAACTGAATAATAAAAAGAAAGAAGTTTCAACTCAGCTAGGAATTAAATTTTATCTGGAAATAAAAAATAACAACAATGAAATTCCCGATAATCTGTTAAAAAACAACGAAGTATTATCTCTACTTAAAGAATTGGAAGATTTTGATAAAGAGATTTTAAAACGTTCAGAAGAAACTGAAAAATAACATTTGAAACATTTATAAAAAAAATGTTTGTTTTTTCTTGATAAAATAAAAAAAATATGAAAAAAATTAATATTCAGTCAGTAATCAACATTATTCTTGCATTATGGGTAGGAATTTGGTTTTATTATTTATTATTTAACTGGGATGTGTTTATAATACAATTAAATACAAATTTTGGATTTAATACATATAACTTGTATCCGTTCGTATTTTTCTTTTTTATTGGCTTAATAGGGTTTGTAATTGTAAAGTATGCAATTCATTATTCAGAAATGCAAAATAAGTGGAAAGATGAAGAAAATAAGAGTAAAACAAAACTACTTGAGAAAGATATTGAAATCTTAAAACTAAAAGAAGTATTGTTTAAAATGCAATCAGAAGGAATGAATAAAAGTGCAAGTACAATAAATGCACTGCATGCCAAATTAGACTCTTTAACGAAAAAATATAATGATGAAAATGAAGAAATAACTGAAGTCGACAGAAAGGAAGAAAAAGAATAAATCTTTACATCTGAAACAATGATTATAGAATTATGAAAACTAATTTACGATTTAATAATCAATGGATAATTGGTATACAGGGATTAATAATGATTATTTTTGGAATTGCTGCACTTGTAAATCCAGAAATAACTTTAAAAACAATTACACGTTTTTTTGGAATAATATTGCTGATTAGCGGTGTATTTCTGGTAGTTTTATCAAAATCTGAATCAAAAAACCTGCCAGTTTTCTGGCTTTACGAAGGAGTGATTAATATTGTTATTGGCTTATTGTTTATATTTATCCCTGCTCTTGTTGCCAATATTTTAGTCATTTTAATCGGATTAGCATCATTAATTGTCGGAATACGCAATTTGTGGTTTATAATTAACCACAAGCCTGAATATATGAAAATTGGTATTATCCGTAATCTTATTCTTATAGCATTTGGTTTTATTTTTTTATTTGTTCCGTTTAA
>JAQIBR010000020.1 GCA_027858955.1 Bacteroidales bacterium | reverse complement strand
CTCAAGAAGGTGCTCGAAGTAATCCCAGACTATCCTGTAAATAAACTCGCAGACCTGTTGCCGCAAAATTTACAACTCTCTCCCAAGAAATAGCGGGTGTAGTTGGTCGGATGGATACGATGTAAATGTTTAGAAAACTCTTCTTCTTTATTAAATCGTTTGAAAAAGGAAGATGAAATAAAAAAAAGAAAGTCTGTTGTTTTCAAATTTAATAATGTGTTGAAGTTTTCTTGATTCGTAAATTTAATACCATTCTGATCAATCAAAAAAAGATTTGGTTGATTATGTGTTGTACTAATAATTTTATGATAAATTACATTGAAATCTTCGTTGAAATAATGGATTTTTACGAATTTCCTTAATCGCTTATTTTTATCCAAAAACGCATCGCAATTTTCAACTAACTTATTAAATTTATGCGTATTAAATTCATTTACATAGAGATTTATGATGGTTTGTCTTGTCATTAAATAACCAAAAAAACCATCAATTTTTTCTAATATTAAAATTGGTGCTCCAGATTTTCCCGTACTATCGTAACCTAGCCCGGCAAAGAAATCAACAATATTAACTTCATTTATATGTGGCTGCATAATAAAAGTTGGCAACCAAGATTCAATATATCTTGAAAATATTTCCAGCTTATTTAAAGTGCCTTCATCATATGGTTTTGAGTGGTGATCAATATGCGACATTACGTTTAATTTTATTGATGAAATATATTATTCCTTATATAAGGCATCTAATTTCAAACTAAAGCATAACAGGCCATAGCCTGAACTTATATATTTAAGCTTTCAGCTAAAAAATCCAACTGCTATTGTACACTCTTAACCAATACAACACATAAAAAGGAAGACATCAGATAGGGTCTAAATATATCAAAATGATGATTTAAAAATCTAAACAAACTTATCTCCTTTTTCCGTTTTTACATCGATTACGAATTGACGAATATTTTGCTCGTCTTTTTTCTTGCAGATTAATAAAACATTATCTTCATCAACTATAATATAATCGTCGAGACCTTGCAATACAACAAGCTTTTCTCCTTTTACGTTAATAACACAATTTTTGGTGTCGTAAGTCATAACATTCTTCCCAACAATAGAATTCTGGTCATCATTTTTTTGGCGATTGGCATAAAGCGAACCCCAAGTTCCTATATCTGACCAACCAAAATCAGATGATAAAACATGAACGTTTTCGGCTTTTTCCATTAAACCAATATCGATTGAAATATTCCGACAAACAGAATAGGCTCCATTAATGAAACTCTCCTCTTTTTCCGTATTATAAATACCTATTCCGGCTTTAAAAATTTCATCGACCTCCAACAAGTATTTTTCAAACGCCTTTTGTATGCTTCTTAATGACCAAACAAAAATTCCTGCATTCCAATGAAAGTCGCCACTTTCAAGAAATTTTTCGGCAATTTTTAGTTCGGGTTTCTCGGTAAATGTTTTGACTTTTTTGATGCGATTATCGCGCTCATCACTTATTTTTTTATCAAATTGAATATAGCCATATCCTGTTTCTGGCCTACTGGGCTCAATGCCTAGAGTAATAAGCCAATCATTTTCCGAAGCTGCCTGTAAAGCTGAATTAATAACATCGATAAATACATCTTCTTTTAATATGATATGATCAGATGGTGCTACCACGATAGTTGCATCAGGATTCTTTGCCAAAATTTTATAATTGGCATATGCAATACAAGGGGCTGTATTTCTACGTGCGGGTTCACATAGAATTTGTTCATAACTAAGTGCCGGAACATGTTGTTTCACAAGCTCTTTATACATTTCGTTGGTGACAACATAAATATTTTCAATTGGGCAAATCTTTAAAAAACGATTAACCGTTTGCTGTATTAAGCTTTCGCCAGTTCCTAAAATATCTATAAATTGCTTTGGTTGTGATGTTCGACTAAGGGGCCAAAAGCGTGCTCCAATTCCCCCTGCCATTATTACGCAATAATTGTTCTTATTCATTATGCTAATATTTTAATCAAAAATACATTTTTTTTAAATGAAATCAAATTTAGGCATTCTGCCTTTCCAGATCAGAATAAGTATCCTATTATAATTTTTTGTCGCATTAAAGCAACTATGTGCTGAAAATATTTCCGTACTAAGCTTAAAATGACGTATTTATTTTTTAATTCTGCCCTTTTGTCATATCTCAAAAGAATTATTGCAATGGCACAAATATTGAACTGTGCCTTTCATCGATGAAAAATAATTGATTAAAAAATATAAAATTTAAAAAAATGGGAAAAATAATTGGTATAGATTTAGGAACTACCAACTCTTGTGTTGCCGTTATGGAAGGTAACGAACCTGTTGTTATTCAAAATAGCGAAGGTCGTAGAACAACGCCTTCAATTGTTGCTTTTACTGATAATAACGAACGTAAAGTTGGCGATTCCGCTAAACGTCAAGCTATTACAAATCCAACGCAAACCATTAATTCGGTAAAGCGTTTTATGGGTGAAACTTTCGAAAAAACACAAAAAGAAATTAATCGTGTTCCTTATAAAGTTATTAAAGGCGATAACAATACCCCACGTATTGTTATTGGCGATCGTAATTATACTCCACAGGAAATTTCAGCAATGATTTTGCAAAAAATGAAAAAGACTGCCGAAGATTTCTTGGGACAAGATGTTGCAGATGCAGTTATTACTGTTCCTGCATATTTCAGCGATTCACAACGTCAGGCAACTAAAGAAGCCGGCGAAATTGCAGGATTAAATGTAAAACGAATCATTAACGAGCCTACCGCAGCTGCTTTAGCTTATGGTTTAGACAAGAAAATGGATGATCAAAAAATTGCGGTATTCGATTTAGGTGGAGGTACATTTGATATTTCAATCCTTGAATTAGGTGATGGTGTTTTTGAAGTAAAATCAACTAATGGTGATACTCACTTAGGTGGCGATGATTTTGATCATTTGATTATTGACTGGTTAGCTCAAGAATTTAAAACTGCTGAAGGTTTGGATTTGAAAAAAGACCCAATGGCTTTACAACGTTTAAAAGAAGCTGCCGAAAAAGCAAAAATTGAATTATCATCTTCTAATGAAACAGAAATCAACTTGCCATATATTATGCCTGTTGATGGCGTGCCTAAACACCTGGTACGTAAATTAAGCCGTGCTAAATTCGATCAGTTAACTCACGATTTAGTACAACGCACTGTTGAACCTTGTAAAAAAGCGTTAAAGGATGCAGGTTTAACTGCTAAAGATATTAATGAAGTGATTATAGTTGGTGGCTCAACTCGTATTCCTGCAATCCAAGACGTTGTTAAAAATTTCTTTGGTAAAGAGCCTTCAAAAGGCGTGAATCCTGATGAAGTGGTTGCTATTGGTGCTGCTATTCAAGGAGGTGTTTTAAGCGGAGATGTTAAAGACGTTCTTTTATTAGATGTTACTCCACTATCTATGGGTATAGAAACCTTGGGTGGTGTTATGACCAAAATGATTGAAGCCAATACTACTATTCCGGTTAAGAAAGCTGAGACTTTCTCCACCGCTGCTGATAATCAACCTTCTGTTGAGATTCACATCATGCAAGGTGAGCGTCCAATGGCTGCTCATAATAAGAGTTTAGGCCGTTTCCACTTAGACGGAGTTCCTCCAGCACCTCGCGGTGTACCACAAATTGAGGTTACTTTTGATATTGATGCCAATGGTATTTTACACGTAGGAGCTAAAGATAAAGGTACAGGAAAAGAACAAAGTATTCGTATTGAAGCATCTTCAGGATTATCGGATGAAGAAATCCAAAAGATGAAATCTGAAGCTGAAGCTAATGCTGATTCAGACAGGAAATTAAAAGAAGAAATTGATAAATTAAATCAGGCTGATTCTTTGGTTTTCCAAACTGAAAAACAATTAAAAGAATATGGCGATAAGGTGCCTGCTGATAAAAAAGAAGCGATTGAAAAAGCTGCTGCTGATTTAAAAGAAGCACACCAGAAAAAAGATCTAGCTGCTATTGATACGCATATGGCTACTTTGAATCAATTATGGCAAGATGCTAGTCAGGATATGTATAAGGAATCTGAAGCACAAGGTGACGCTCAACCCGGTGCAAATGGCAGTCCTAATCAGGAAGCCGGAGCCGATGGCGAAGTTACTGATGTAGATTTTGAAGAGGTTAAATAAGCCTTTTAGAACATACTAATTCTCAACCCTCAGTCTTTTGGCTGGGGGTTTTTTTATTGCAAGATAGCAGACATAAAAAAAATCACGAATACAGAAAGAACAATGGTAACGAAATAGTAGCATACTTGGCTTATTTTTATAGATATGTACAATCTCTTTAGTATACTATTTTCTTTTAAAATCAAAAATAAGGACTGTACGTTAATCCTCTTTTTCCAGGCGTTTGATAATTAGATGGATACTTTCACACATAAAACTTGAAATATATGATAGTTTTCTCTATGTTTGAAATTGTTATTCTAGTATACCATATAGATCGATCATATCCTTAGAGAAAAATAATAGATATTGCTTTAAGTCGATGTCTTGAAATAAAAATCTGGCGAAATGTTCATGATTGAAATAATTTACTCTTTTGGCTAGCAGGAAAAATACAGCAAAGTTTAATTAAATTTTTTTATATAACCTTAAATCTTTATCAAATGAACAAATTTAGACAGACAAAACGATTTTTAGTATTAATGTTAATTGGATTTCTTATATCTTCTTGCCAAAAAATGAGCCTGAAGCTATAAAAAACGATTCGCGCAGTGAATATGTGTCCGTTGATTTAGCAAGTAAAATAGCTTTAAATTTCACGAACAATTCAGAGTTTTTTAGGGAACCTTTAGAGGATAATTATGATTTAAAATCTTCTCCACCATTTTCGGATTTTGAGAACAAAGAAATTGCGGATATTTTTGTGGTGAATGACGATAATGATATTCCTGCAATTTATATTTTTAATTTTGAACCAAGTGGTTTTATAATTTTATCAGCGACTAAAAGAGAGTATCCTATTCTTGGCTATTCCAATAATTCGAATATCGATATTAATAATTTTCAGCTTGGATTTAGTGATTGGCTATCAATAAGGAAAGCACGTATACAGAAATATAGAAATGAAAAGGATATGGATGTTTCTGAAAGTATAACAGAAATTTGGGCTTCGTATGCTCCACCACCAGGTGAAGAGGAAGTAATTCCAGGTGCTGATGTTTTTGAAGAATTGGGACCTCTTATGCAAACAACTTGGGGTCAAGGTAGTCCATACAATAGTCTTCTTGATGATATGGAATGTACTACATATAATAATGGTCGTCCACTAACGGGTTGCGTTGCTACTGCAACTGCACAAATTATGAGGTATTGGGAACATCCAAATTCCTATGATTGGAGTATTATGCCTGACATTACATGGAATTTTTTTAGTTCTCCAACACCTGGCGAGCTTGAGATTGCCCAATTAATGTATGATATTGGTGATGTAGTTGATATGGATTATGGTTGTGCTGCTTCAAATGCTCTTTCAAATAATATAGTTTCTGCATTAGAAAATACCTTTGATTATTCTGAGTATATACAATTTTTGAATTTTAATACAGTTAACATTATAAGTCAATTGGATAATGGATATCCTGTTATTCTGAGTGGTGTAGATGCTCCGTCTGGAGACGGTCATGCATGGGTTTGTGATGGATATCAAAGATTAAAGCATGTATTAATTCATAATCCGGGAACAATCTATGAATACGAAACGTATACAATAAGTGATTTTTATTTACAAATGAACTGGGGGTTTAATTCATATTATGATGGATGGTATTTATATGATGATTTCACTATTGGGGATCATAATTTTACTAGTTCCCTTGGCATGATTATTAATATTTATCCATAAACAAATGATTGATATGAAGAAAATTAGTTTATTAATACTATTGTTCGCAATGATGGCTTGCAGCAAAAACAGAGACAATGAAGTTCCTATCGGAGGAATTTTTATTGATGTAGATATTATTTTGATAATAAAAGATATATCAGGTAAAAACCTTTTAGATACCTTAGTCCCAAATCATTTTGATATATCAACGATAAAGTTATACTACATACGTGAAGATGCTAAAGAGGAAGTTTATAATCCTATGTTATCCTTGCCCCGTAATCTGAAGATCAGAGATTATGAAGGAGAGTATTTTTTGCATCTTTTTACTGATGGTTCAAGATCTAACTATGAATCAGAGGTTGATGGAGTCTTATATGGAGAGTCGATTACACTTCTTCAACTCAATGAAAATACCATTGATACAATTAAGACAGCCTGGAAAGCAGGACGTAATTATTTTGTAAACACTAAAGTTTGGTATAACAACGAACTAAAGTGGGAGTTACAAGGTGAGATTCAAGAAATGCCGATTTTAGTAATTAAATGATGCCAAATATTTAATTAAAGCTGAGTGCTGTTAAAAGTAAAAGCCCTTAAGAATCAATATCTTAGGGGCTTTTTGGCAATTTGCGGGGATATTCCTAAGCCAAACGTTTCTGCCAAATCCCTTAACGCTAAAATAAAAGCTTTTAGAAGTCAGTTTAGAGGAGTATAATGCAAGAAATGTTTTCTGTTTCTATTAATACAAATTTATGCCTAACCCACAGGTTTTAATTTTGATCTTAGAAAGCGCGTTTAAAAAATTAAAAGCGCTTTCTGTATATGTATTATAATTTACGTTTTATTTCAATTATTTCATAAGCTTCAACCACGTCACCAACTTGAATATCATTAAAATTATCGATATTCATACCACATTCATAACCATGGTTAACTTCCTTAACATCATCTTTAAATCGTTTCAAGGAGCCTAATTTCCCGGTATATATTACAATACCATCGCGAATAAGTCGGAAAGTGCTATTTCGGGTAATTTTTCCACTTGTAACCATACAACCACCTATTGTACCAATTTTCGGAATTTTGAAAGTTTCTCGAATTTCAACATTCGCCACAATCTTTTCTTCCTCAGTGGGAGCCAACATACCTTCTAATGCAAGTTTGAGTTCTTCAATTGCTTGGTAAATAATGGAATAATACTTAATTTGAATACCTTCATTTTCTGCTAACTTACGAGCCTGTACATTTGGACGAACTTGAAATCCGACAATAATTGCATCGGAAGCAGATGCCAACAAGACATCAGACTCACTAATCTGCCCAACAGATTTATGAATCACATTCAATTGAATTTCGCCGGTTGATAACTTGAAAAGAGAATCAGTTAAGGCTTCAACTGAGCCATCCACATCGGCCTTAACAATAACATTAAGTTCTTTAAAATCGCCAATAGCTAAACGACGTCCAATTTCATCAAGAGTGATATGCTTCTGTGTACGAATTCCTTGTTCTCGCTGCAATTGTTGGCGTTTAGTGGCAATTGTTTTCGCCTCTTTTTCATCACTAATAGTATTAAATCCATCTCCGGCCTGTGGTGCAGAGTTTAATCCCAACATCAAAACAGGTATTGAAGGTCCAGCTTCTGTTATAGAATGATTTCTTTCGTTATACATAGCTTTTACTTTTCCATAAGTAGATCCGGCTAATACCATATCACCAATTCTAAGAGTCCCGGCCTGTACAAGAATTTTTGAAACATATCCACGACCTTTATCCAAGGATGATTCTATAATTGTTCCAACAGCGTTTTTATTTGGATTGGCTTTTAATTCAAGTATTTCAGCTTCAAGTAAAACCTTTTCAAGTAATTCGTCTACTCCATCACCATTCAGTGCAGATATTTCCTGACTTTGATATTTACCACCCCATTCTTCCACAAGAATATTCATAGTCGATAATTGATTTCGAATATTGTCGGGATTTGCATTAGGTTTATCCACTTTATTAAAAGCAAATACTATTGGAATACTTGCAGCTTGAGCATGATTTATAGCTTCTTTTGTTTGAGGCATAACATCATCGTCAGCAGCAATTACAATAATAGCAACATCAGTTACTTTTGCACCACGTGCACGCATAGCCGTAAAAGCTTCATGACCCGGAGTATCTAAGAAAGTAATTTTACGACCATCTTCTAATTGTACTTCGTAAGCACCAATATGCTGCGTAATTCCTCCAGCTTCACCGGCTACAACATTTGCTTTACGAACAAAATCAAGCAATTTAGTTTTACCGTGGTCAACGTGACCCATAACAGTAACGATTGGTGAGCGAGATATTAAATCGGCTTCATTATCCTCTTGATCAAAATCAACAAGTGACTCCTGTACTTCTACTCCTACAAATTCAACTTTAAAGCCAAATTCTTCAGCTACAATACTAATTGTTTCGGCATCTAATCGTTGATTAATAGAAACAAATAATCCGATACTCATACAGGCACCAATAATTTTAGTTACAGGCACATCCATCATTGTAGCCAATTCATTTGCAGTAACAAACTCACTAGCTTTAATTACACCTTGTTCTTCTATTGTCTTTTCTATTTCATCTTGAGAATGCTGATGTACAGCGTCTCTTTTTAAACGGCGGTGCTTAGATGCTTTTGATTTTCCTGAAGGCGATAAGCGTGCCAGCGTTTCTTTAATCTGTTGTTGGATTTCTTCTTCTGTTGGCTCTGCCTTAGGCAAAACTTTAGCACGTTTATCAAACCTACCACGTCCAGCAGCGGGTCTAACATCAGTTCTTTTAGGAGGTCTGGGTGATGTTTGACCAGGCTTTCCAGTTGATCCACCAGCAGTAGCTTGTGAAGATGCTGGTTTAATACGTCTACGCTTTTTCTTTTTACCAGAAACTTCTCTATCTGATGAAGTAGCAACTGGATCTTTCTTTTTCTTTTCGGGAAGCTCAATTTTACCCATTATTTTTGGACCATCGAGTTTTCTGGATGCTGTTTTAATGAATTCTGGGTCCCCAATTGGAGCAGGATCGGCTTTAGGAACTGGAGCCTTTTCAATGGGCTTCTTAACAGTTTTTGTTTCTGCTTCTTGTTTTATTTTAGCCTTTTTTTCAGTTTCTAACTTTGCTTTATCCTCTTGTTTTTCTTTTCGCTCCTTTATCTTTTGAGCTTTTGATTTTGGTTTCGGTCTAGTTGACCAATTCTGACCAGAAAGATCGATTTTATCGACAATTTTTATACCTTCTTTTTCAGGTTCTTCTACTTCTTTGGCTTTTGATTCTGGAACAGAAATCTCTTCTTTTATTTCTGTAGACTCTTCTTTAACTTCTGCAACAGGTGGAGCAGGAGTTTCATCTTTCGGCACATCGGGAGTATGGCTTACTGGTTCCGATTGTTCTTTAGGCTCTGAATCAGGCTCTTCAGCCTTTTTTTCTGCTGGTGTATCATAGGTCTCTGTTAAACGCGAATCACGAATAAAAAGCTCATCTCCTTTTTCTTCTTTTACATCTTCAACTTTTTCCTCTTCTGGAGAAATGGAAAGGGTTGTACGTTCAGCGGAAATAATTTTTTCTTGAGCAATAAGCTTTACCTTACGCTCCATCTGATATTCATTCATAAGCAGTTCGATCATTTCCGGGGAAAGCTTGGTGTTTGGTTTTGGATCAATTTCAAAGCCCTTTTTACTTAAAAAATCAACAATAGTTGAAAGTCCAACATTGAATTCTTTAGAGGCCTTACTCAATCGCATAATTTTAATATCTTCTGCCATACATCTTTATTTTCAGTCTCTTAATCTTTTCGTTTAATTAAATAAGTATTGGATTATTCAAATTCTACCTTTAAAATACGAATAACTTCATTAATTGTTTCTTCTTCCAAATCGGTACGTGTAACCAATTCTTCAACAGGCACAGCCAAAACACTCTTAGCAGTATCGCAGCCAATTTGAGTTAACTCATCTATGATCCATTTCTCGATTTCATCGGAGAATTCAGTTAAATCAACGTCCTCCAAATCAACATCGCTGTCGCGATAAACATCAATTTCATATCCAGTAAGTTTACCTGCTAATTTAATATTATATCCTCCCTTTCCAATGGCCAAAGAAACCTGATCGGGTTTCATATATACATCGGCTCTTTTATTTTCCTCGTCTATTTCAATAGAGCTTAATTTAGCAGGACTCAAAGAACGCTGAATATATAATGAAGTATTGGTAGTATAATTTATAACATCAATATTTTCATTTTTCAATTCACGTACAATTCCGTGAATACGAGAGCCTTTCATACCAACACAGGCTCCAACGGGATCAATACGGTCGTCGTAAGACTCGACAGCAATTTTTGCACGCTCGCCAGGTACACGCTTTATATTTTTGATAGTAATTAATCCATCAAATACTTCAGGAACTTCCTGCTCGAATAAACGCTCAAGGAAAACTTCGGTAGTACGCGAAAGAATAATAACAGGGCTGTTATTACGTACATCTACTTTTAAAACTACAGCGCGAATTACATCACCTTTACGGTAATAATCATTAGGGATTTGTTCAGATTTAGGAAGTATCAATTCATAATATTCGTCATCCAAAACCAGGACTTCTTTTTTCCAAACCTGATACACTTCACCAGTAACAATTTCTCCGATTTTTTCGCTGTATTTTTTATAGATATTATCCTTTTCCAGCTCTAAAATCTTAGCAGCTAAATTTTGACGAATTGAAAGAATTTCCCTTCTTCCAAAATCTGCCATTTGTAAGGATTCCGAAACTTCTTCTCCAATTTCAAAATCAGGTTCTATTTTTGCAGCTTCAGTGAATGGAATTTGAAGATTTTCATCTTCTACTTCTCCATCAGGAACTATTTCGCGGTTACGCCATATTTCAAGGTCACCTTTATCAATATTAACAATAATATCAAAATTTTCATCAGTGCCATAAAGCTTAATCAGCATATGCCTAAAAACATCTTCGAGAATACGCATCATCGTTTCTCTATCAATATTTTTGAATTCCTTAAATTCCTGAAAGGTGGATATTAAACTGATTTTTTCTTCCTTCTTTGCCATTTTTTAATTTCTATTAAAAGGTAATTTCAATTTTACTTTCTGCTATTTGGTCTAATGTATATGCTTGAGCTTCTCCTTCTTTATATTTTACCGGAGTCCCTTTTTTAGCATTTGGGTTTTTTTTCAAAGGAATAAACTCAACCTTATCAGAATTAATTGCTTGAAGACGACCCAAGAACTGATCCCCAGTTATTAATTTGATTTCGAAATTTTTACCAATGTATTTATTATACTGACGAATAAACTTTAAGGGCATGTCAACTCCAGCACTTGATACATTAAGAGCAAAATCTTCTTCTTCGCGATCGAGACTAGATTCTATATGACGACTTAAATCGACGCATTCCGAAATTGAAACACTTTCATCTCCATCAATAAATAGCATAATCTTATTGTCAGAACTTAAAGTCATATCCACCAAAAATCTTGGCG
Source organism: Bacteroidales bacterium (assembly GCA_027858955.1). Lineage (GTDB taxonomy): Bacteria > Bacteroidota > Bacteroidia > Bacteroidales > UBA12170 > UBA12170. Next base: position 6,853 of record JAQIBR010000020.1, on the reverse strand, counting down.
AATTAAGCAAGTGCTCTTGTGCTAATTTCAGAATTTTTTCCTTCGTTATCATTTTCATTGTATTCTACGAAAAGAGGGGGCATAAGCCCCCTCTTTTTATTTTATTTTTAACGCCTGTCGACATAAAAAACTCCTTATAAACTAAGGAGGGTCTTTATTTTCCGAACATTCATTGACGAAAAACGCTGCAAAAATACACATTTTTTTTAAATATCTTTCATTGTTTTTAAATCTTTTTCCTGATTTTCAGTTCTATAAAACAAAATATACACTCGTCTTTAATCATTTTGTAGTTTTGTTACTCAAAAATAAAACCAATCCAATGAAAAAAATAAAACATCTCCTGATACTTCCTTTAGTATTTTTTGCATTTAACGGGAGTGCTCAGGAAAAACTATTTGATTTTAAAGATGCTATTTATCTCAATACCAATGTACTACCCAAAAAAATAATCAACTTGACCTGGGTTGAAAAAAGTTCCAATTATAGTTTTGTTGAAGACAATACTCTTATGAAAGCTTCGGCTTCTTATGGAGTTACTCCAAAAACCCTTTTTTCGATAGATAGCTTTAATAAACTATTAAGTAGTTATAAGATTAAATTGGATGCCTTTCCAAATATTCATTGGGAATCGAATTCCGAATTCACCTTCCAAAATACAGGTCGGCTATTCAAAGTTAATACTAATAACAAAAATGTAAGCATCATAAATAGTTGGTCTGAAAATGCAGAAATATTCGAAATAGAACCAATTACAAAAAGAGTTGCCTATACTATTGCTAACAATCTTTATTTGGCCGATAATCAAAATCAAATTCAACTTACTGAGGATCCTGAAAATGTGGTAAATGGCCAAACAGTACACCGCTCTGAGTTTGGCATTAAAGGAGGTATTTTTTGGTCTCCAAAAGGTAATTATCTAGCTTATTACCATAAAGATGAGCGTAATGTAGGAGATTATCCTTTAGTAGATATTACCGCTCCTGAGGCCACTGTTAAAAACATTAAATATCCAATGGCAGGAACTGCTAACGAAGTAGTAAAAGTGGCTGTTTACGATATAATCAACAAAAAAACAATTTATCTACAAACAGACATAGATTTAACCAAGTCATTAATTGACAGTATTCAAAATTCTGATTCGCTTCAAATTGAAAAAAATATTGATAGATATTTAACAAATATTACCTGGTCGCCAGACGAAAAGCAAATATATATTTCAGTTCTAAATAGAGACCAGAACCATTTGAAACTTAATAAATATGATGCTTTAAGCGGAGAATTTCTACTGACTCTTTTTGAAGAAAAAGCTGATACTTGGGTAGAACCAGAACACCCTCTTACTTTTTTAGAAAACAGACCAGATCAGTTTATTTGGTTTAGCAAACGCGATGGATGGCAACATCTTTATGTTTATAATGCTGAAGGTCAAATTATTCGTCAACTTACTGAGGGAGAATGGACTGTTACATCACTTTTAGGATTTGAAAAGAGTGGCAACAGTATAATTATTCAAGGAACTAAAGAAAGTCCTATTGAAAAGCATATTTATAGTGTGGCTTTAAAAAACGGAAAACTGAAAAAGCTTAGCGATGAACATGGAACACATAGCGGAACTCTCTCTCCATCAGGAGATTACTTTTTTAATATCTATTCAAATACAGAAATAGCTCGGGTATATTCTATTGTTACTACAAATGGAAAACAGACTAAAGAACTGCTTCGCGATAACAATCCTTTAAAAGAATATAAAATCGGTAAAACAATATTGGGGACATTGAAAAATGATGTGAATATAGATTTGCATTACCGTATGATTTTACCTCCCGATTTTGACAGCACACAACAATATCCGGTATTTTATTATTTATATGGTGGTCCGCATGCTCAATTAGTTACTGATTCTTGGTTAGGCGGCTCAAATATTTTTATGCAATTGATGGCACAAAGGGGCTATATTGTATTTACTCTAGATAACAGAGGAACTCCTAACCGTGGCTTTGCCTTCGAAAATTCGATTCATAGAAAACTTGGGCAAAATGAGTTGGCCGATCAAATGGTTGGAGTATATTATTTACAAGATTTAAATTTTGTGGATATTGATAAGATGGGAATTCAAGGTTGGAGTTATGGTGGATTTATGACGTTAACAATGTTAGAAGAATATCCGGGAGAATTTAAAGCTGGTGTTGCCGGAGGACCTGTAACCGATTGGAAATATTATGAAATAATGTATGGTGAACGCTATATGGATACTCCAGCACAAAATCCTGAAGGTTACAAACAAAGCAGCTTGCTAGAAAAAGCTGGAAATATTAAAGATAGAGTTTTGATTATTCAGGGCGATATTGATAATACTGTAGTTTGGCAAAATAGTTTAAGCTTTTTGCAAGCAGCTATCGAAGCAGGTGTGCAAGTCGATTATTTTGTATATCCTCAACAAGAACACAATATGCGAGGATTAGACCGAGCGCATTTGTTTGAAAAGATTTATCGATATATGGAAGATTTTGTGAAAAAGTAATACGTTAATTTGCTGATGAGGTGATTTGCATGACGAACGCATCTATAATTAACCGCAAAGAACGCTAAGTGTTCGCGAAGAACGCAAGGTGCAAAGAATCAACCACTAATAAAATAGCGAACTTTGCGTAATTCATTGCGCTCTTTGCGTTTAAAATTTTAACTGTCATTATTTCTTGATATTCTTTTAACATAGACTAGCCCTGATTTTCGTACTTTTGTGGATTAGAAATTACACAAAATGAAAAAAAAAAGTAATCCTTCCGCTAATCCATTTGTAAAAAATATTTTAAGCGAATTTGCCAATAATCCATACAGCTCGTTCAATTACAAACAAATTGCAAAACGTATGGGAGTAAAAGATCAGGCCGGAAAAATTCAAATCTCTGTTTTACTGAACGATTTACTCAAGCAAAAAATTCTTATTGAATCGAAAAAAGGCAAATATCAAATTAGTTCAAAACATATTTCCAATTATGGCAAGGGAAAATCATATACGACCGGCAAAGTTGATATGTTATCAACGGGCAAGGCTTATGTAATTAATAATGAAGGCGGTGACGATATCTTTATTTCATCTAATAATACCAAAGATGCTTTAAATGGCGATAAAGTAAAGGTGTTTATTTTCCCTAAACGCAGTGGACGAAAGCTTGAAGGGCAAATCTTAGAAGTGCTGGAGCGTGCTAAAACAAAATTTGTTGGTCTTATTCAAATATCAAAAGGATTCGGCTTTGTAGTTCCCGATGATCCAAAAATTCCGGTCGATTTTTTTATTCCAAAGGATAAACTGAATGGAGCCAAAAACGGGCAAAAAGTTGTTATAGAACTTGATTTATGGCCCGAACATGCTAAAAACCCTTTTGGTAAAATTGTTCAGGTTTTAGGCGATCCAGGAAATCATGGTGTTGAAATACAATCCATTGTTTTGGATTATAATTTCGATTTAACATTTGCCGACCATATAGAAAAAGCTGCGACTCAAATCCCAAACAAAATTACAGCAAAGGAAATCGCTAAAAGACGCGATTTTCGAGATGTTTTTACCATTACCATTGATCCTTTTGATGCCAAAGATTTTGATGATGCCATCAGTCTGCGAAAAACTAAAAATAATCTTTGGGAAGTTGGTGTGCATATTGCCGATGTTTCTCATTATGTGACCGAAGGTTCTGTTATTGATACAGAAGCTTACGAGCGTGCAACTTCTATTTATTTGGTTGATCGTGTAATTCCAATGCTTCCCGAGCATTTATCAAACCTTGTGTGTTCTCTTCGTCCTGATGAAGAAAAGTTGACTTTTTCAGCCGTTTTTGAAATGGATGATGATGCCAATATTCATTCGGAATGGTATGGCAGAACAGTAATTAATTCAAATCATCGTTTTACTTATGAAGAAGTTCAAACTATGATTGAAGGAGAAGAAGGACCTTATAAAGAAGATATTTTGACTTTCCATTCTTTATCTTCCAAACTACGAGAAGAACGTTTTAAAAAAGGATCAATCAATTTTGAATCAGTTGAAGTTAAATTTAAACTTGATGAAAAAAGCAATCCGATTGGCGTTTATATAAAAGAACAAAAGGAAGCGCATCGTTTAATCGAAGACTTTATGCTTTTGGCCAATAAAAAAGTAGCCGAATTTATTGGCAAAGCAAAAGGGAAACAAAAAGCCAAGCCTTTTGTGTATCGTGTTCATGATGAACCAAGCCCTGAAAAGCTAAATACTTTTGCAAAATTTGTAAGTAAGTTGGGCTATGAAATGAATATCAGCTCAAGACAGAATATTGTAAAATCCTATAATAATCTCTTTAAAGCTGTGGCTGGCAAAGGCGAAAAGAATATGATAGAAACAATAGCGATTCGAACTATGGCAAAAGCTATTTATTCAACCGAAAATAATGGGCATTATGGATTATCCTTTCCATTTTACACTCATTTTACTTCGCCTATCCGCCGCTACCCCGACTTGATGGTTCATCGCCTTTTGGCACATTATCTTGAAGGTGGCAGCAGTGTAAAAATCGCCGATTTAGAAGAAAAATGCAAGCACAGCTCAGATATGGAGCGCAATGCTATTGAAGCAGAACGTGCTTCGGTAAAATATATGCAAGCTGTTTATATGTTCGATAAAGTAGGCCAAAAATTTGAAGGACAAATCTCAGGCGTAAGTAAATGGGGCATTTATGTTGAGCTTATTGAAAGTAAGGTTGAAGGAATGGTTCGTATGAAAGATATGGAAGATGATTTCTATTTCCTTGATGAAGAAAACTATCAGGTGATGGGTCAAAAATTCGGGAAAAAATATAAGCTAGGCGATAAAATAAGAATTCAAGTGAAGAATATCGATGTGCAGAAAAAGCAGATTGATTATTTGTTAGTACAGTAAAATTTAGGTTTTTTCCCTAAATATCCTCAATTTTATCATTATTGTCCATTTGATGGATGCTGTTCTCGATTTTCCAAAATACGGACAAGATTTCTTGTGAAATAACCCAAATACTATATTGATTTCCCTGTTTTGAGCATTACTTTTGTAATCTAATCTGCGTACTAACAGCCTAGTGTATATAAATGCTCAAGGCAATCGTTTTACTAGTAGCAGGGAGAGAGAAGAGAAATAAGTGATGAAAGAACGTTTTAACCATGATATCTTGTTTTGCCTTAAGCGCAGTCCTTTTAGGGGTATATCTCTTCTATTGTTTGTATTTTTCTTTAGTTTAATAGCCGTCCCATCATTATATTCCCAGAATTTAATCATTAACCAAAAAGGCCCTTCAACAGCAAATCCCGGAGATATAATTACATATACTATTACTTACCAAAACATCTCCTCCGTTGCTGCAACTAACGTTGAAATAAAAGATTTTCTTCCAACCGATAATGGCTCGTATGTTTCATCTAATCCTGCAGGATCAGTCGCAGGAAATATAATTACTTGGACATCTGCTCAAATTTCTGAATTGGCAAGCCTTGGAAGGGGAGGAAATACTATTGAAGTTCAATTTCGTGTGGGTAGTATGCCAACTGTGCTGGACTCTCCTGGCTTTTATATTGATCCATCATTAGTCACATTAGAGAATAATGCACAAATTACTTGTACTGAAATAAGCACTCCTATAGTAAGCGAAACAGTATCAACAATTGTATCACAGTATTGTGGGAGTAATACTCCACTGGGCCAGACCAGTAAAATGGCTTCAAGTTCAAACAATATTTTGCTTTATATATTCCAAATTACAAATACTGGTAATATCTTTGACCAATTTACAATTACTCTGAATGAAAAAGACGATTCAGAAAGGCTGCTATATAAGCAAATTTTGGATTTTGATAAAAATATCATTTCTGAAATACCAACCTCAGTGGACGGAGGCGCAACAGCCCAGACCAGATGGCTGGCTCCTGGAGCTACAGCCTATTTCTTCATTAAACTAATAGTCCCTAATGGCACGCCTCCAGGTTGGAATCATTTAACCCTCGACCTTTCTTCTAAGGTTTGTACTGATTATCAAATAAGTGCAGTCTTCGATACTGATATACACAATAATCTTAAAGCCCCTGTTATTAAGTTAATAAAATTAGCATCTTCCCATTCCGCAAAAAGTGGGGAAACAATTATTTACACCCTGTTTCTATTCAACACAGGCAAGGAAACTGCAACCAATGTAACACTAACAGATATTTTACCAGAAGAGCTAACTTTTATCTCTGCCAATCCTCAGCCTAGGGTTAATGGCGGTAATAGTATGTGGGATTTGCCTGATATTGAATTCCGAGAGGGTAAAACAATTAGTATTACTGCCGTTGTTAATGTGTCTCCATGCAATCCTTTAGAAGTGATAAATACAGCAAGCGTTAATTTTACGGACAACACAGAAAGCCCTATCACAAGTACAGCTTCAACTATAATTGAGCCAACCCCCATCACAATTTCAAAGTCAATTATTTCTACCGATATTACGTGTAAAGATTTAGACAATGGTACTGTATCGATATCAGCGACTGGAGGAACAGGAACGATATCATACACTTTATTAAGATCTGATGCACCCGAAGGCCCTTATGCTAATTCTAATGTAAGCAACGGAAATAGTACCGGAAGCTATTTCGGATTGCCCCCAGGATTCTATAAAGTTAGCATTTCAGATGGCTGTACAAGTATTGACATCCCAACTATTGCAGAGGTAATCGAACCCTTAGAAGCGGCATCAATTACAGCTCCGGCAAATGTCACTGTCAATAGTGATGCAGGATTATGCGATGCTACAGGAGTAACATTGGGCAGTCCTGTAACAACAGATAATTGTGGAATAGCAAGTGTAACAAA
>JAQIBR010000264.1 GCA_027858955.1 Bacteroidales bacterium | reverse complement strand
TTAACCCACATTGCAGGTTATGCACCCTAAATCGATAAAAATCGGTTGATAACTCACTGACTTATCAACAATTGTCAACCCCGCGAATTATTAGTCGGCTCATTATCAGCGCCATGGCTCTTTATGTTTTTTCGAATTTCATTTGTGCACCTACCTGATGTATTGACAAACAGGAAGTTAAAGTGTAATTTGCATACATGTTTGTTAAGCCATTGGTAAAATATAATAAAAGCACCAAACAACGGTATAATATTTACCAGTTATGTGAAAGCTTTCGCCTTGATGGTAGGGTAAGACATCGTGTTATTATTGGTTTGGGCAAGCTGGATGATTTACCCAGAGAGGAACAAAAGAAGCTTCTTGGCAAAAGGATTGAAGAACTGCTAACAGGCCAAGGCAATTGCCTTTCGTTGTTTGAAACCGATGAAGCTGTTGAAAAACTAGCACATTTCTATTTAGCTGAAATAAAAAGGAAGGGACGTTATGACTTTGGAAAAGTTGGTGCAGATTGGCAAACCGTCAATTTTTCGACAATAAAGAATAAAGATGGCAGAGAAATAGGAGCAGAATGGCTTTGTAAACAGGCCTTTAACCAGTTGGGTATAGCCAACTTTTTACAAAGTAAAGGTTGGGGACAAGACGATATATCATTGGCAGCCACCCATATAATAAGCCGGGCTATTTATCCCGCATCGGAATTGAAAACGGTATCGTTTATAAAAGAAAATTCAGCTATTTGTGAAATCACGGGGATCGATAAAGATAATGTGACAAAAGATAAATTGTACAAAATGTCACATGATTTATATTCAGTAAAAGACGAACTGGAAAATTTCCTATCAAACCAGACCAATGAGTTGTTCGACCTTAACGATAAAATAATACTCTATGATTTGACTAATACCTACTTTGAAGGCAGAATGAAAGGCAGTAAAATTGCGAAGTTTGGTAGGAGCAAAGAAAAAAGAAAAGATGCACGGTTGATCGTTTTAGCGATCGTTATTAACCCAGAGGGATTTTTGAAATACTCAAACATCTTTGAAGGCAACATGACTGATAGTAAAACATTAGAAACTATTGTAAATGCACTTAGTAAACAAACTTCATTCTCAGGAAGAAAGCCAATAGTAGTTATAGATGCAGGAATAGCAACAGATAAGAATTTGGAAATGCTCAAAAACAAACAATACGAGTATATGTGTGTAACGCGGTCAAATCTTAAAGAGTACCGTGCCGATACTACTAGCACCCCTATTGAAATCAAAGACCAACGAAACCAGCCCATTGAATTAATGAAAGTAACAGTAGGTGGCGATAATGATAAATACCTATGGGTAAAAAGCAAAGCAAAAGCTTTGAAAGAGAACAGTATGAATGGCCTGCTGTCGCAGCGTTTTGAGGAAGGGATACAAAACATCAGCCAAGGGATAAACAAAAAAGGGGGCACAAAAAGAATTAGCAAAGTATATGAAAGAATAGGAAGGCTAAAACAAAAGTACCCCTCAGTTCATAGATACTACGATATTAGCTTAAAAGATAATGGAAGTGGTATTGTCATTGATATATCGTGCAAGCATAAAGAAGGGGAAGATACCGATAAAAAAGAAGGCATTTACTTTTTGCGAACAACTCTGGATGAAAAGGATGAGCAAACGTTGTGGTCAATTTATAATATAATTAGAGAAATTGAATATACGTTTAGGGTATTAAAAACCGACCTGGATCTACGCCCAGTATACCACAAGACGGATGATGCCTCTATGGCGCACCTACATTTAGGTATATTGGCATATTGGATTGTCGTTACTGTCAGGTATCAATTAAAACAAAAGGGCTACAACCGTGATTGGAGGGAAATTGTTCGCATTATGAATACACAAAAATGCATTACCACAACGGTAGAAAACACACGTGGACAAACAGTATCTGTCCGTCAATGCACTGAACCTACACAAAAGGTAAAACAGATATATGATCTAATGGGTTACAAAACAGTTCCATTCTATCGGAAAAAATCCGTAGTGATACCTGACGAAATTTTCAAAAATGACTCCTCTTAGTATCAGATAGTTATAAATTTTAGGCTGCAATGTGGGTTAAATTTTAATATTGAGGTACTTAACTAACTACTTACTATAATCATTTGATAATTATATGGTTTAGCACTTACCATCCTCTCAATAAGCTTATGAAAAATACTATCCTTATATATTGAGCGATTAATCCTGAAACTATATTCTGCTAAATAACTCTCTATGTGCTCTTTATGCATCCACGAATATGTGCTCCGTAACCACGACTTTACTTGATGGATAATTGTATGAAGTTGTTGCATGCTACTACCGCCATCACTTAGTTCTTGTGT
>JAQIBR010000251.1 GCA_027858955.1 Bacteroidales bacterium | reverse complement strand
ACTTGCAATATTTATACTAGTCATGCTTGCCGCTCCTTTCTCTATTTCAGCACAAGGCTGTATGGAGGCATCTTCTGATGATGGTGTTCAGGTTGTTGGATATATTCAAGGACAATATGAACAACAATTCTTAGGCGATGGAATGAGTCCAATTAATGGCTTAAAGGCTGAAAACGGATTCTATTTTAATCGTGCACGTTTGGGTGTAGTTGGAAATGTCCCTTACGACTTCTCTTATTATGCAATGATTGAGTTTAGCCCAACAAAAGGAGGCCCTTATATACTTGATGCATTTATTACTTACAAACGTTTTGCTCCTTGGATTAATATAGCTGTTGGTCAATTCAAATCTCCTTTTGGATTAGAACTTTCTACACCTTGCCAAAGTTTACATACTATTAATCGCTCAAAGGTTGTAGGCGAATTGGCAAGTCCGTTCCGCGATCAAGGAGTGATGCTATTTGGTGGCACGGGCGATAAAGAAGTTTTTGGATTAAAAGCTCCAAATGTATTTGCCTGGAAATTTGCTTATACAAATGGAACAGGAATGAATATTATGGACAATAATACTGGTAAAGACTATACTGCAAGATTTGTGTTTTCTCCTGCTTCCTGGATGAGTTTTGGAACTAGTTATCGCTATGGTACACTTAAGCCTTCTGACCCAACAATGGATGATGATGTTAGAGAACGCTGGGGATTTGATGTATCTGTTGAACAAAAAAACATTCTTGTTCAAGCTGAATACATCAATGGTAACGACCAAGGCTCATCGCTAGTTGGTGGGGGTTGTGGCGAAACACCTACTTTAGTTATGGGCGACTTTGTTAAAAATGGATTCTTCGTTCAAGCTTTATATACAACTCCTTGGAATATTCAACCTGTTATAAAGTTTGAATCATACGATCCTGATACCGATATAGAGTTCAACAAGCAGCAAGACTTTACTTTTGGATTTAACTACTTCTTTAATGAGTGGACAAGGCTTCAAGTGAACTATGTTTACAGAACCGAAGAAAGTTCTGCAGATGTTCTGGCCGATTATCATGAAATAGACAACGACTTTTTTGTTCTTCAACTACAAGTTAAATTTTAAACAATAATCACGAAAGGCTTTCTAAGGGGAGCCTTTCTTAAAATTTTTATAAAATGAAAAAACAAATTTATACGCTTATAATAGCGTTTCTCTTCCTTCTACCGTCTTTATTAGCTCAAGGATTATTTGACACAAAAGGATTTGCCAAAGCAAGTAAAGATAAAAACGTAAAAGTAATATCGGTACAATCCGCAAAGAATTACAGAGTATCGCATTTACGTAATGCTATTCATATTGATCAGACAAAACTTCATAATGAGGGAAAACCCGAAGGTGTTTTGAAGCCAGCTGATGATATTGCGCAATTTCTAGGCGAAAACGGGATTTCTAATACCAACACAATTATTGTTTATGATGATGGTGACAATAAGGCCGCCGGTCGCATGTACTGGACTTTAAAATATCTGGGCGTAGCCGATGTGAAAATACTCCAAAAAGACATGAAAGCTTGGCGTGCGGCACGTATTCCTTTAACTCCCGCTCCGACTAAAATAACTGAAGCAACATTTGCTGCAAACCCAGACACTAAAATATTTGTAGATACTAAATGGGTAAAAGCCAATTTAAAAACAGCTAATGTCCTTTTTGTTGATGCTCGCGCTCCAAACGAATTTACTGGTGATGACGGAAAAAGCCCAGGACATATTCCCGGAGCTATTAATCTAGAGTGGAAAAGCTTTGGTGTTAATGGTGGTGTTTTAAAATCAAACGAAGAAATGGCAAAAATGCTTAAAAGTGCTGGAATTACACCAGACAAAACAATAGTGCTTTATTGTGGTACTGCTGTTCGCGCAGGTTTACCTTTCTTTGTTATGTCTTCATTACTCGATTATCCAAATGTAAAAATTTACGATGGTGCGATGAACGTTTGGACCACTGATGCCTCAAACCCTGTTGAATAATAAAATTTCCTGTAGTTAATGTGACGAATATTGGTTCGTAACAAAACGGGAAGACTTTTAAAGTCTTCCCGTTCTTTATAATTCTGTCGGGTTTCTAAAACCTGACAGAATTTACAGCTAAATTATATTCTCTTTAAGCTTTCGCCTTAATCTTCGCCTTAATAATGTCTCCCAAATCAGCAATAGCAACCCGTTCTTGTTTCATGCTGTCGCGATCACGGATAGTTACTTTATTATCAGTTAAACTTTCATGATCAACCGTAATACAGTAAGGTGTTCCTATTGCATCCTGACGGCGATAACGTTTGCCAATAGCATCCTTTTCTTCGAACATACACATAAAATCTTCCTGCAATTCAGCCATAATTACACGCGCCTTTTCTGGTAGACCGTCCTTCTTCATTAAAGGTAAGATTGCAGCCTTATAAGGAGCTAAAACAGGCGGAAGATTCAATACTACGCGTTCTGAACCATCTTCTAATATTTCTTCATTATAGGCAGTACTTATAATTGCTAAAAACATACGGTCGAGACCAATAGATGTTTCAACTACAAAGGGCACATAACTTTCGTTTAATTCTGGATCAAAATAACGAAGCTTTTTACCTGTATGTTTTTCGTGGGCTTTTAAATCGAAATCCGTACGTGAGTGGATGCCTTCCA
>JAQIBR010000224.1 GCA_027858955.1 Bacteroidales bacterium | reverse complement strand
CGATGTCCAAATTCGCTCATCCAACCAATATGACGAGCAGGGTTTCCAACAACAAGAGCATATGCAGGAACAGTTTTAGTTACTACAGCTCCTGCACCAATAAAGGCAAATTCGCCAATATCATGCCCACAAACAATTGTAGAATTGGCACCGATGGAAGCTCCTCTTTTTACCAATGTGCGTGAATATTCTCCCCGTCGAATAACATTACTTCTAGGGTTAGTGACATTTGTAAAAACCATACTTGGTCCAAGAAAAACATCATCTTCACAGATAACCCCAGTATAAATAGATACGTTGTTTTGCACTTTTACGTTTTTACCTAAAATCACCTCTGGAGAAATAACTACGTTTTGTCCAATATTGCAATTATCACCTAGAATACAATTTGGCATAACATGACTGAAATGCCATATTTTAACACTTTTTCCAATTTGACAACCTTCGTCAATTACTGCTGTTTCGTGGGCAAAATAATTTTTATCCATTAGTCTCGTTTTTAAGTTCTTCTATTATTTTTTTGGGCAAACTATCAACTATCAAATCATAAGAGTGATCAATCAATTCAATAATGAGCTTATTTGAAATAGAACTGTCAATTTTAATGGTGTTCCACAATCTTTTATTTAAATGATATCCTGGAATTATTGCCGGATATTTTTCGCGAAGTTCAATTGCACGTTCAGGATCACATTTTAAACTAATACCATGAGCATCATCAATGCTAAGCAAGGCAAACATTTTGTTTTTAACCTTAAAAACTAAAGTTACTTCATCAAAAGGAAAGCTCTCTGTTACTGCCGGCTTACTTAAACAATAAGTTCTTAATTCTTCTATATTCATAGCTCAAAAGTACAAAATTCTGAAATGCTAATATTGCTTCTTTTTTTGAATATAGTTTGGTTAATGAAAGAATCAAGAATTGTTAATACTATTTCTCGCTTGATTAAAAATGAAAACCCTTTTTCTGTATTTTTGTTTGAAATTAAAAATTATTTACCTCAATTTTGATATGGATACACTTAAAGTTGGCAGTCAGGCACCTAATTTTAAAGGTGTTGATCAAGACGGAAAAGAAATTTCCCTAAGCGATTTTAAAGAAAAAAAACTAGTATTGTATTTTTATCCTAAAGCCAGTACTCCAAGATGTACAGCAGAATCTTGTGACTTTAGAGATAATTATCAAAGCCTGATTGGAAAAGGATTTTCCATTGTAGGTGTAAGTGCCGATAGTATTAAAAGACAAAATAATTTTGCTGAAAAAAACGCTTTACCATTTCCTTTAATTGCTGATGAAAAGCTTGAAATAATTAAAGAATATGGATGTTGGGGATCTAAGAAATTATACGGAAGAGAATATGAAGGAATATTTCGTAAAACCTTTCTTATTAATGAAAACGGAATTATTGAAATTATTATAGAAAAAGTAAAAACCAAAGCAGCTACTCAACAACTTTTGGCAGCTTTAGAATCAAAAAAATAAATAGTTATGGCAAAATCAGACAATGAACAAGATATAAATAAGGAAAAACTGAAAGCGCTTCAGTTAACCTTAGATAAGATTGAAAAATCCTATGGAAAAGGTGCAGTTATGAAAATGGGCGACTCGGCAGTGGAAGCTATTTCTGCTATATCAACAGGCTCTTTAGGTTTAGATACTGCTTTAGGAATCGGTGGACTTCCACGCGCACGTGTCGTTGAAATATACGGGCCGGAATCATCAGGTAAAACTACTTTGGCCATTCACGCAATTGCTGAAGCACAAAAAGCAGGTGGTATAGCTGCTTTTATTGATGCTGAACATGCTTTCGATCGATTTTATGCCGAAAAATTAGGCGTTGATATTGAAAATCTTTTAATCTCACAGCCTGATAATGGTGAGCAAGCTTTGGAAATTACCGAAAACTTAATTCGTTCAGGGGCTATAGATATTATTGTAATTGATTCTGTCGCAGCTTTAACTCCACGTGCTGAGATTGAAGGCGAAATGGGTGACTCTAAAATGGGCTTGCAAGCACGCTTGATGTCTCAAGCTTTGCGTAAACTGACTGGTACAATTAATAAAACAGGTGCTACTTGCATTTTTATTAATCAGTTGCGCGAGAAAATAGGAATAATGTTTGGAAATCCTGAAACAACAACTGGCGGTAACGCCCTAAAATTTTATGCAAGCGTTCGTTTAGATATTCGAAAAATTGCTATCATTAAAGATAAGGATAATGTAGTCGGAACTCGCGTTCGAGTAAAAGTAGTAAAAAACAAAGTTGCTCCACCTTTCCGTCAAACCGAATTTGAAATTATGTTTGGTCAAGGCATTTCTAAAACCGGCGAAATTGTTGACCTTGGTGTGGAATATGACATCATCAAAAAGGCAGGAAGTTGGTTTAGCTATGGCGATACTAAACTTGGTCAGGGTAGAGATGCAGTGAAAGCTTTATTGCTCGATAACCCTGAATTGTCAGAAGAGTTGGAAGAAAAAATAAAGGCAGCCTTAGCAGTTGTATAATCTTATAAATTATTTAAAAACAGGCTGATATTCGTATCGGCCTTTTTTTGTGCGTTTTTTTATGGGGCTGAAGAAGGATCACATTAATTTTGTGTGGAGAAGCAAGAAAACCAATTCTATTTTACTAAATATTGATAACAATTAGACCTTATCTTATTTATTTTAAACTACTATATAACTAATTACAAAATGTTGATATTCAGTAGCTACAAATTACCATTTTAATCACCCTTTTTTCTGTAATAAATAGTATAAACTAGGATAATGAATAGCCACAAAAGTGGCTAAATTTGAATAGCCGTGGGTGCAACCCATGGAAATGTAAGGAGTTGAATATCAACCCTGAATGGGTTGAACGATAATATAAATGAATATAAAAAAGAATATTTTCGGGAATACATAAATTTCATATGCATTAAATAATTTCAAAATATTGAAATTCAGCCCATTCTTGGCTGTTTTTCAATCTTGATCAGGATCGTGGGTTGAAAACCCACGGCTATTGAAATTCAGCTCTTTCAGAGCTTTAAGTAATCATTCATCTAAAAAACTCTATTTCATAACAGATTTTATAATCTTGCGCTTAACTTTACTCAAATTAATGCCAATCTCAAAGTTATCTATTGCGATGTTGGATTTCAAAAATAATCCTGTGGAATTAGTAGCGTTAAAGATTCAAAAGAAATTAACCTTATTTCGACTAGGCTCAATACAGGCATTTCGGCCTTGCTCAATGCAGGTATTATCTAATTTCGAACTCGATAGTTATTGTAACACAATCTAAAATATTTTGATTGAGATACAAAAAAATATCTACCATTATTGTGAATTGTTATTAAAAAATAAGGTAATAAGGTTATATTCAGATTATTATTTAAGAGCTACTAAGGTTGAAGAGTAAAGATAAGGTATGTGTATTTACTATTTTTATATCGTGTATTTAGCTTAATTAGTCTAAAAACAGTCGCATTTATTTTCTAATGCGACATCATTTTTTATGGTTTCCCGCAAAATTCATAGGCCCCTGAATAATTTAGTGTTTGAAAAATAGCCGAACTCAATTTTTTACTACATCAAAAAAAGCAAAACTAACAGTATCGATTATATTTTGATAAGAAGGAAGCAGTATAAAAGCTGCTTATTTAGGAATACTCTTTTTGAAGTTTAGCTAATTCCGCAACCAGCTTGTCGGTTGATGCTTTAAGTTTAGTAAAAAGATTTTTAAGTCCAGAGCTGTCACCTGCGCGTCCTTTTTCTTCAATAGTTCGAGCAAGTTCCTCAGATTCTTTATCGAAAAAATTAGCAGTAACTCCTTTTAAGCTATGGGCAGTTTTATAAACCTGATCTAAATCACCAAGATTAATTAAGTTTTCTAGCTTTGCTATTCTATCCGGATATTCCGCAATATAAATAGTAATTATTTCGCTAACAATTTCTTTGTCAAATATTTCGTAATTAGAATTAAAAACAGCTTTATCAATCATTGTACTTTAGTTTTGTGGAGGTAAAGATAAGAAAAATGTTATTGTTACACCCTTTGTGAAACATAATTATTTGAAAAAGTTTTAATATTAAACCCAGATTAGAATCAGTTGTTTTTCTTTGACTCGTGATTATTAGGATCATATTGAATAGTGTCCATATCGAACTTTAAAGAGCATCCGGAACATGATCCGCTAATACAACCGGATGAGCAACTTTTATTGTTAGTTGTTGGTTTAAAAAACTCAATGCTCTTATAAAGAATGTGAAGAGCAGTAAATATTAGTATTAGATAAACAATAATTTCTTGTAACATAACTATAAAATTAAACTTCCAATTTGAAAAACTATAAATGATAATCCCCAAGCTAATGCAGTAGAATATACTACTAAAAACCCTGCCCATTTCCAGCTGCCGGATTCTCTTTTAACTGCTGCCACTACTGCAATACATGGAAAATAAATCAAAACAAAGATTAAAAATGAAAAAGCAACCAAAGGTGAAAAAACCGGCTCACCTTTCTTTTTGCCATCTTCGTACTTTGCATTCCGTAATCGCATTGTCAACACTTCTGACTCAGCTTCAGAATCGGCCTGATAAAGTACTCCAATAGTACTTACAACAATTTCTTTAGCTGCGGCACCTGCCACTAATGCAACGCCCATTTTCCAATCAAAGCCTAATGGAGCTATTACGGGTTCAATAAATTTCCCGAGTTTCCCGATATAACTGGCTGCTTGTCGCTCACTTTCTTTAGCTATTTCTATTGTGTGTATCTTTGATTGGAAATTATGTTTAAGATTTTGTTGATCTGTTTTATTCAAGCCCGGAGTCAAAATAATGGCATTATCATATTGTTCTTGAGCATTTTGAATCTGCGAATCATAGTTTTGACTAAATGAAATGTCGCGCGGAAAATAACCTGCAGCCCAAATAATAATGGAGCCAATTAATATAATGCCTCCCATTTTTTGCAAGTATTGTTTCCCTTTAAACCACATATGCTTAATGGTATTTCGCAATGTTGGAATACGATAGGGAGGCAATTCCATTACAAAAGGAGATTCTACAGATTTAAAGATGGTTTTTTTGAACAAAATAGCTACTAAAATCGCAACAACTATTCCAAAACCATAAATGCTAAACAGAACAGTTCCTGCATTTGAAGGGAAAAAAGCACCAATAATCAAAATATAAACAGGCAATCGTGCCGAGCATGACATAAAAGGATTTATCAGCATAGTAAGCAAGCGGTCGTTTCTGTTTTCTATGGTTCTGGTTGCCATAATTGCAGGTACATTACAACCAAAACCCATTAGCATTGGAATAAAGGATCGACCGTGTAGACCTATTTTATGCATTAATTTATCCATTATAAAAGCTACACGTGCCATATAACCTGTATCTTCCATCAAACTAATAAAAAAGAAAAGAATAAGGATATTGGGTAAAAAAACAATTACACCGCCGACACCACCTATAATTCCATCAATAAGCAAGTCCTTAAGCATACCGTCAGGCATGTTTGTTCCCAGGAATTCACTTATAAGGGCTACTCCTGCATCAATCCAATTCATAGGGTATTCTCCCAATCGGAATGTTGTATAAAACATCAGCCACATAAAGCCTAAAAAGAGTGGAAAAGCAAAAATTTTGTTTGTAAGAAAGGCATCGATAATGTGCACATTTTCCCATTTTCGAGAGCGGCCAAGTTTTAAAGTTTCCTTTAAGGCTCCTGAAATATAAGCATATTTTGCATCTGCAATAAGGGTTTCGGGGTCTTCTTTATAAGTTTTGCGTAGAGTTTGTTGTGCTTTTTTTGTTGTGTGATTTATCTTAACGGCATTGTTGCAATTAACAATGCGTTCCTTAGTCTTGTTATCATTTTCGAGCAATTTAATAGCCAAAAAGCGAGATGAAATTAAATCGGTTAAATGGTAATTTTCTTTTTGTTTTATTTCTGTTTGGATTTTATTAATAGCATCTTCGATATAAGAACCGTAATTGATATGAATATGTCTAACAATTTTATTTCGATCTTCAAAAGCATCAATTATTGTATCAAACAATTCCTTTATTCCTTGCCCTCTCTTTCCGACAGTAGGAACCATTGGTATTCCAATCATTTTGCCGAGTAAATGATAATCAAAACTATCGCCCCGCTTTGTAAGCTCATCCCACATATTTAGAGCCATCACTACCTTAACATCCATGTCGATTAACTGGGTGGTTAAGAATAAGTTACGCTCTAGATTTGAGCTGTCAATAACATTTATTACAATGTCAGGAAATTGTTCAAAAATATAATTGCGCACATATAACTCTTCTGGAGTATAGTGAGTTATTGAATATGTGCCTGGTAAATCGACAATGTTAAACTGATATCCATTCTGATAAAATCGAGCTTCCTTGGCGGAAACAGTTACGCCGGTATAATTTCCGACATGTTCTTTTGAATTTGAAGCAAAATTGAATAGGCTGGTTTTCCCACTGTTAGGATTGCCAACCAAAGCAACATTTATAATTTTATCTTTTCGAATATGATGATGTTTAGACTCTCTGTGCTTGTGGCCGTGTTTGTGAGCTCTGTGCATATGACCATGCTTGTGAGTTTCACCTTCCATTGTACCATGATAGCCATTTTGTTCTATACGACCAGGTTCATGCTCATAAATGACATCAATCATCTTCGACTCATGTGCTCTTAAAGAAATGTCGTAACCCATAATTTTGTACTCAACAGGGTCTTGAAGTGGAGCCTTCTTGATAACGCTAACTTTTTTACCCACAACAAACCCCATTTCGATAATGCGTTTGCGAAATGCACCTCGACCTTTTACCTTTACTATTATTCCTGTTTCGCCTTGTGTAAGGTCAAAAAGTGATTTCATCAACAAAATTATTTGTCGCGAATTTACGGCAAAAGGCTTGATTTTACGAAGATTGAATTGAAAATACCCACTTATTGGGATAGGATAAATATGCTTTAATGCAGATTATCGTTGTGATTTGAATTTAATCAGATGAATAGCCTTTAAAGCACTTAGTAATCGTACGCCCCAATGATTTTCGAAATACATTTTGCATTCACTGGTCGCATTTTCTCGAGCAGTTTGGGTGTTTTTAGTAAATAGAATTACAAAGTCTTTTAAATCCTGATAGGCATCGGTGAGATTTTCGGCGATACTGGCTTTAACAGCTTCGCCATCATCGCTATGTTCCAATACCCAATATTCATCTAGTGGTTTTAGTTTATTACGAATGTCGTTAAATACAATTTCCCATGTTTCTGCGGTTACATATCGCTCTAAGTACGAATCGTCAGACACTTCAATATCAGGCAATAAAGAACCTTTTAAGTAGAGTAGGGGGATTATTTTTTGGAAATAATCTAGAATATCTTGATGAGGATATGAATCCACTTTTTCCACGAATAAACAAAATTCATGTGCAACAGTAATCATTTCTAAAACACTCTTGGATTGAGTTAAATTTTCAATTGATTCATCCATATTTATAACGGTTTTGGGATTTCCCGAAAAACTAAAGTAAAAAAAAACTTCGAATAATCGAAGTTTCTAAATTGTTTTTGGAAAGAGTTATTAAAATCTCTTTTCCTTAATACGTGCTTTTTTACCTTTCAAGCCTCTTAGGTAGAAAATACGTGCTCTACGAACTACTCCACGACGATTTAATACGATATCATCAATATTAGGAGACGCTATAGGGAAAATTCTTTCTACACCTATATTGTTTGAAATTTTACGTACAGTAAAAGTCTCTGTTGATGCGCTTCCTGAACGTTGAAGTACAACTCCCTGAAAATTTTGAATACGCTCCTTGCTACCTTCTTTAATCTTGTATTTTACAGTAACAGTATCTCCTGCCTTAAATGCTGGATATTTTTTCGTTTCAACTGATTCTTCAACGAATTGTAAAAGTGCTGACTTGCTCATTATATTCTGTTTTATCTATTTCTAAAAAGGAGTGCAAATATACAGGTAATAATTTGTTTTGTGCAAAGAATTTAGAAAATTAATTTCTTGCATTTTTTGATCGTATAATGTTAATAATTTAATATTTTGTTATATATCAGATATTCAATGCGATATAATATTTTTTATATGATTTAATAATTTAATACTTGTTATTTTCAAGTAAATCCGGTCTCCTTTTTTGAGTTCTTTCAATAGCTTGTTGATGCTTCCATTCAACAATTACTTTTTCATTTCCAGATAAAAGAATTTCAGGAACTTTTAGCCCTCTAAAATTAAAAGGACGAGTGTAAACTGGAGGAGAAAGTAGACCGTCTTGGAATGAGTCGGAGAGAGCAGATGTTTCATCGCCCAAAACGCCTGGTATTAATCGAATTAAAGCGTCCGTTACAATCATCGCTGCCAATTCGCCACCTGAAAGAACATAATCACCAACACTCATTTCATGAGTGATATAATTTTCGCGGATACGTTCATCAATTCCTTTATAATGACCGCAAAGCAATAGTATATTTTCGAAAGAAGAAAAACGATTTGCAATATTTTGATTAAAGACTTCTCCGTCTGGCGTCATGAATATAATCGCATCATAATGTACTTTGCTTTTTAAATCTTCAATAGCCGCTACAATTGGTTCTATCATCATTACCATTCCAGCACCACCACCATAAGGCGCGTCATCCACTCGTTTGTGTTTGTTGGTAGAATAAGTACGAATATCATGAATATAAATTTCTGCCAAGCCTTTTTCTTGAGCACGTTTAACTATGGATTCGCTAAACGGTCCTTCAAACATTTCAGGAAATAGGCTTAATATGTCGATGCGCATAGCTTTGTTTCTATAATTTAGCGGCAATAAATTTCTCGAGTTTTACTAAATCGGCACTGAAATTGCGAATTCCTTCAGCAAGTTTTTCTGTAGCCATTGCATTTTGGTTAAATAACCAACGGAATGATTTTTCATCCAATTCAACTTTTTTAATGTCTTTACTTTTTGCGTTCTCTCGATTTAGTTTTTGCTCTATCGGATTGTTTGAAGATTCTAATTCGGCCAATAATTTTGGAGAGATAGTTAATAAATCACAACCAGCTAATTCTATAATTTCTCCAGTATTACGGAAACTGGCTCCCATAATTTCGGTTTTATAATCGAATTTTTTATAGTAATTGAAAATTTCGGTCACGGATAAAACGCCTGGATCTTCCTGAGCATCAATATGATTTACTTTACGATCCTTTTTATGCCAATCTAATATCCGACCTACAAATGGCGAAATAAGTTGTACTCCAGCCTCGGCACAAGCAATGGCCTGAATATCACTAAAAAGTAAAGTCAGATTAGTATGAATACCATCATTTTCCAGAACTTCTGCCGCACGAATACCTTCCCAGGTAGCAGCGATTTTAATTAAAATACGATCACGACTAATTCCTGATGATTCATAAAGACGAATAAGAAATCGAGCTTTTTCGATAGTGGCTTTGGTGTCGAAAGATAGTCTGGCATCTACTTCGGTAGAAACACGACCAGGAACTATTTTTAATATTTCAATGCCAAAATTTACGGCTAATCTATCCATACAATAACTCAACTGTACTTTCTTATCTTTAGAACGAGCATTGGCATAAGCTATAGCGTCTCCCAACAAATAATCGTATTTTGGATCTTGTGATGCAGCGTATATTAAGGATGGATTGGTAGTTGAATCGATAGGTTTAAATTGCTTAATGGATTCAAAATCACCAGTATCGGCTACTACTTTAGTGTATTTTTTTAATTGTTCTAAGCTATTCATAGGATCGTTTTTATTCGTCATTAAAAATTTCTTCTTCATTCATTTTAATAATGTCTTTGTATTCCATAAACCAATCTTCGAGCTTGGTCATTTGAATATAAAAGAATTCGAAAATTTGATTCCAATCGTCTTCTTTATGCAAGTTAAGGCTTTCTTTTTCAATATAAATTCGAAAGACTTCTTTTCCCTGTCCGTCCGACAGGCGGGCGCTTTCAGTTAAATAATGATCGTTCCAAATAAGTTGATTATCGAATTCTTCATCTAACAATGATTTTAAGCTTTGCATTTTTTCATAGTACTTCAATTGCCGTTGAATACCTTTTGATGCAATTTCGAAACCAACTTGTACGGATTTGTTATTTGCATCAAATTTTAAATTAAAAGCTTTAATTCCTGTATTATGAAGCATCCAGGCAGAGTGTTTCCCTAAACGTTTTCTGCGTGGCTTACTGAATTTATCAAAGCTTGACCAAAATTTCTTGCGAATAAGCGCTGCTTCTTCTTTGGAATACATTGTTATATTTTTTGCAAAAATAAGAATCTTATACTAATTGTATTTTAAAATGTGCTTAAAAATCATTTTAAAATTTACAATGGTTAATGCCGATATACAATTAATGTGGCTTTTGAAGCTTAGTCTGACCATTTGGAGAGGTAAGCGAACAAAAGGCGCAATTAATTGATAATCGGTATTAGAGGAAAGGAGTGTTAATAAAAATAGAATTCCGAATTAGGAAAACTTCCTTGCTTACCCAAATTAAAACTGTGCAGGAATAAAAGTCTTTATAAAATAAATAATCTTATATTTGAGGGTATAAACAATTGCTTTACAGATAGTACAATGGAGAAAAGCAATGAGAATTAGTTTAGATTGTGGGGAGGGTTGAAACTTTACTCTAACATTTCCTTAAAGGACTTGTTAAATGGTAGAAAAAATACATAAAAACGATACATATTGTACCATTAGGACAAGGCAAAGAAAAACAAGAAAAGAAATGACAAATGATTAAAAAACTGTTTCTAAACGACAAGAATATTTTGATATTAATTCTGCTGAACGCAGTAATAATATTTATAAGTGGATTTGAATTGACAGCATCAAATAAATTCCTATTCCGAGTATTTGATAATATCATCACTGGACTATTCATTGCTGAGTTGACTGTAAAACTTTATGAATATGGGTTTAAAAAATATTTTTCGTCGAGCTGGAATATATTTGACTTAACGTTAATTGCTCTTTCAGTTCCTGCCTTAATTTCATTTATTATGGACCTTGAAATAACAAACATTAGTTTTTTACTAGTGTTTAGAGTTATGCGTGTTTTTAAATCATTCAGATTTTTAAAATTTATTCCAGGCGTAGAACATTTACTCAAAGGAATACAAAGAGCATTAAAAACATCAATCATTGTACTAGCCGGATTTGCTGTTTATATTTTTATAATAGGAATTTTGTCTTTTTATCTTTTTAAATCAAGTGCCCCTGAATATTTTAGCAATCCATTGACGTCACTTTACTCAATTTTTAAAATATTTACAGTTGAAGGCTGGTTTGAAATTCCTGAACAAATAACAATAGGATACTCATCAATTTCAGCATTTTTAACTTACATTTATTTCATATTTATTCTTCTAACCGGTGGCATATTTGGGCTTTCTTTAGTTAACTCTATTTTTGTTGATGCCATGGTAAGTGACAACAATGATGAATTAGAGCAAAAAATTGACAATATTGAAAAGAAAATAACAGAATTAATAACTCAGAATAACAAACACGTTGGAAGTACAAAGTAAAAGAGTTAGCGGATCAAGTTGCTACATCAAAAGTCAATATCCAAAACAGAAGAAGCAACAAAAAATATTGGGCATTTAACAAATAATATTAAAAATGAAGATATTGGCAATAAACGTAATTATGCGTAACTTGAAAATGAAGCGTTCCAAAATGCCAAACGTACCATATTCAAACAGTTGTCAACAAGCTAAAAAAAATAACTGAACTTAAAAGCTATATGTATGAAATTAGAAAAAATATTAGATAAACTCGGCTCAATCGAGAAAAACGCATTTATTAAAATCATCGACAACATCATTTCAAAAAGTCCTAAAAACGCAAAGGAAATTGAGAAAATTTTAAGTTCTTCTGACAAAGGACTTAAATCAGTCGATAATCAAAACGTATCCAATATTTTCAATTTAACTTCAAGTGGATTTACTAAACATATAATGTGCGAATTTCAAGAGGCTAATTCGCAAGTAGACATTCTAATTGATATTATAATTCGTGATGGAAACTCCATTATGAAACAAGATTGGTTTTCAAGATTATATGAAAGTGAAATTAAAAAATTGAAGGCCAAAATCAAAACTCTGAATACTGAATTGGAGAACGAAAAATCGGAATTAAGTGAATCGAGAAAAAGGGATTACCGAATATATAAATCTTGCTTATCAACAGCTTATAACAATGATATTTCGAATAATAGAGAAGCAAAAATAACTTCTGACGAATTATCAATAATATTAACCCTATCAAAACAACTTGGTTTATCTCAAGAAGAAGTTAAGCTAATAAATTACTCTATTTTACCAATCAAAAAAGCTGATATACAAGATGTTATTAACAACTTGAAAAATCTTGGTGTAGTGTTCTATTCAAAAAAAGAAAACACAATTTATGTGGCTGATGAAATGGTAAGGTTGTTAAGAAAAGTAAGAGAAAAAGAAGTTGCTGAAAAATTTTATAGACGAACATTAAAATTATTGAGAGAACCAATAATTAATCAAATCGCCAAGAACCATAATATTGATAGAAAATTAAGTGCTTCACAAAAAGTTGAGGAAATAATCAACGAAGGCATCTCTTTTACGGGCTTACTTTCGAATGACATTTACAAAGATGGATTAACACTATCTGAAAAGAAAAAAACACTTAATGAACTTTGTGAAAAAGGACTGAATATTCAAAACTTAAAAGGAAGTACGCTAGAAGATAAAATTAACAGCCTAATCGAACATTTTGAAAATGTTGAAAAAGATGAAAAAGTTGGAATATCATTAGATGGTTTTGAAAAAATGTTATTAGAACTTAATGAATCCTTACCGAAACTAAATAAGGAATTAAAAGAACAATTCGAGTTACAAGACGAATACGTCTTAAATGCAAGCTTTCTACTTGATTACAACATAAAGCCTCGAGATATTTTAGATTTAATTACTAAACCCGATATATCCAATTTTATAAAAGACAATGGTATTAAGCAGCGTGGAGATGATATTTTAAATATTCTCGACCATTACAAAGACGTTGAAAATTTATACTTAGAGAATTACGAAAATGTTGCTTATCGTAATTTAAATCTATTAAAAGAAAATGGAATTTCAATAAAAGAAAGTGAACTAGGTTTAAAATTTGAGAAACTGACCAAAGTGATTTTCAAAGGTTTAGGGTTTAACGTTGACGATAAGTTTAAAAATCATCTGAACACTCAAAAGGATATGATGGATATTCTTTTGAATTTAGGAAATAATGAAATAATCATTGTTGAATGTAAAACTAGCAAGGAAAAAGGTTACAATAAATTCAGTACCGTTTCAAGACAACTGAAATCTTATCAAAATTTAGCACTTAAAAATGATATGAGAATTGTCAAAATATTGCTTATAGCACCTGAATTTAGTGATGATTTTGTTTATGACTGTGAAATGGATACAGAAATGAATTTATCTCTTCTTACAGCTTCAACTCTTTCGAAAATATATAATGCATTTAAAACGTCTAAATATAAAGAATTTCCACATGTTTTATTCCGAGATATAGTTATAAACGAAGAACGAATTTTAAAGGCGTTAAGTAAGTAAGGCAAGTTGATTACAATGATAATTGCAATAGCGAAATTCGTGTTCTCGCTTGGCCTAATCTTCAACTAGTAGGCGGAGATGCAGATTAGTTCGTATATAATTATTCATCTCTGACGAAAAAAAACGGCCAATAGCAAGAAGAATAATGGACGAAAATAAATAAGAAGATTTGTAATATTGAAATTGTAGATAAATTTGTTTGTACTATAAAGATAAATTTATGGTAAATAATCCCCAAAATACAATCAATCTTTTCTCAGAAATTAAACAGCTGATTGAAGAAGCAAAGCAAGCTGTAGCGGTTACTGTTAATGCCGCCACAACAGTTCTTTATTGGAATATAGGTGATCGCATAAAAAAAGAGATTCTTAGTAATAAACGTGCTGAGTATGGCAAAGAGGTTGTAAAATCAATTTCACAAAGTCTTACTGAAGAATATGGAATAGGATGGAGTGAAAAGCAATTAAGACATTGTCTACGCATTGCGGAGACTTTTCCAGACAAAGAAATTCTCTACGCACTGAGTAGACAATTAAGCTGGACGCATTTTCGTTCAATTATGTATTTGAAAGATGATCTCCGACGAGATTTTTATATTGAGATGACAAAGCTTGAAAACTGGAACACCAGAACTTTGGATAAAAAAATTGAATCTATGCTTTTTGAGCGAACAGCAATCTCAAAAAAACCGAAAGAATTAATTAAGAATGAAATTAAATTGTTAAAAGAAGAAAACACACTTTCACCAGATCTGGTTTTTCGTGATCCTTATTTTCTCAACTTTCTTGGATTAGAAGATATATATAGCGAAAAGACATTAGAAGATGCCATTTTAAGGGAACTTGAAAAATTCATTCTTGAATTAGGTCAAGGTTTCACATTCGTTGAAAGACAAAAACGAATGTTGATTGATGGAGATAGTTTTAAACTTGATTTACTGTTTTACCATCGAAAACTTAAACGTTTAGTTGCAATTGATTTAAAATTAGACAGGTTCAAAGCACAGTATAAAGGTCAAATGGAGCTATACCTTCGTTATCTTGAAAAATTTGAAACCGAAAAAAGTGAAGAATCACCAATTGGACTAATTTTATGTGCCGCTGGTTCAAAAGAGCAAATTGAATTATTGCAACTTGATAAATCAGGAATAAGAATAGCAGAATATTTATTGGAATTACCATCAAAAGAAATATTGCAAAAGAAACTGCATAAAGTTATTGAAATAGAAAGAAAACGCTTAGAAACAAAGAAACTATGGTAGACAACAATTTAGTTCGTCATGCAAAATACGAACACCTAGTCAAATCAGCCTTTCTAAAAATATAAAGCTCAAAATGATAGCAGAATAAAATGAGCAGCATACTTTGTTTGATGAAGCAAAAAATACTAGAAAAAAAAGAGATGAGCGACAATAAAAAAGCATATAGCAACTCTGAATTACAACAGTTTTCAAACTTTGTAATCTTTCAAACCAACAATGGCAAAGTTAATATTGATGTATATTTTCAAGACGAAACCCTTTGGCTAACACAAAAACTAATTGCTGAATTGTTTGAAAAAGGTCGTTCGACCATAACAGAGCATCTAAAAAAGATTTTTGCTGATAGTGAATTAAAGGAGAATTCAGTATGTCGGGATTTCCGACATACTGCCGAAGATGGCAAAACCTACACTACAAAGCATTACAATTTACGAGCCATTACGGCAGTAGGTTATCGTGTAAATTCACACAGGGCAATAGAATTTAGAAAATGGGCAACAGAAATACTGCACGAGTATATCATCAAAGGTTTTGCAATGGATGATGAGCGGCTAAAACAAATAAGACATTTTGGAATAGATTATTTTGATGAAATGCTTGAACGAATTCGTGAAATTCGTATGAGTGAAAGAAGAGTTTATCAAAAGATTACAGATATTTATGCTTTGTCGGCAGATTATGATAGCAAGGCAGATATTACCAAACAGTTTTTTTCTACAGTTCAAAACAAACTTCATTGGGCGATAACGGGAAAAACAGCTGCCGAGATAATCTATTCTGAAGCGGATGCTGCAAAAATCTATATGGGTTTAAAAATCTGGAAGCAAACACCCGATGGTAAAATATTGAAGAGCGATGTAACAATTGCTAAAAATTATCTGAATGAAGAACATTTGAAAATGCTGCAAAGGATTGTAACATCATATCTTGATTTAGCAGAAAATAGAGCGACAAATCGCAAAGTGATGAATATGAAGGATTGGGAAGGGTTTTTAGTCCAATTTTTAGAACTTACAAATTTTCCAATACTGATGAACAAAGGCAAAATCTCGATACTCGAAGCAAAACTAAAAGCCGAAAGCGAATATGATAAATTTAGAGTTATTCAGGATGAAAGATACATCTCTGATTTTGACCGTGAAATGAAACACATAGAAAAAAAGATAAAGAGAAAGTAATATGCCGGATGTAGTAAAGGTGCAATACCAACAAACAGAGTCGAGCAAAAACACCAATCCTTAATGGGTTGCGCGAAATGCAAGAATGTGCTTTTGAATATAAAGATACTCAGTATTTATTGATAAAGCATCCACTAGCTTCGGGTAAATCCGCTCGCTCGGCCTAATCTCAGATTAGGTCAGAAATAAGAATTAGTCTTAGACTAATAAAACGGGCAGACAACCACTATATAAATTTTAATCAGAGATATAGCCAAGCTTTTGAAACCCCCTAGCCATAAAAAAAAGAAAAAAACTTGAATAATGTTATCTTTTATGATAACTTTGCCGAGTGATTAGAAAAATTGAATTTTATAAAGACCACTTCACAGACTTTTATTCTTCACAGAATAAAAAGGTTCAGGAAAAGATTGAATTTGTTTTGAAGTTAATTAAACTAACAGATTGAATTTCAAAGAAATTTTTCACTCATATAAAATCAACTGATGGTCTTTATGAAATAAGAATTGAAAATCAATCAAATATTTATCGAATTTTCTGTTTTTTCGATGAAGGAAGGTTAATTGTGCTTTATAATGGATTTCAGAAGAAATCACAAAAGACACCAAAAAAAGAAATAGAATTAGCTGAAAAGCTAAAAAAAGAATATTTTAATGAAAAGAATGAACGAAATGGAAGATTATAAAGGAATATCAGATTTTGACGAGCTTCTAAATATGAAGTATGGGGAAATTGGGACTCAAAAAAGAAATGTATTTGAAGAAAAATCACATATGTTTATAATAAGTGAAATGTTGAAACAAGCACGAGGAGAAGCTAATATGACTCAAGAACAACTTGCGGAAAAAGCAGGAACAAAGAAAAGTTATATTTCAAAACTTGAAAATGCTAAAGGAAATATTAATCTCTCTACATTAATTAGAATTTTTGAAACAGGACTCGGAAGAAGAATTGGATTAACTTTTTTGTAAATAAATCACACTTTCTCAAAGATCAGACATAGACTTACATCAGTTGGCGGAAGAGATGGATTAAGTCGTATATAATTTTCTTATCTGACTAATAAACGGTCAGGAGAACGTTAAATAAAAAAGCTTAATCCCTCGCTCGGCCTAATCTCCAGATTAGGTCAGATGTAAAATTTAGTATCTTACAAAGAAGTGGTCAGGAGACCACAGATTAATTAAATCTTAATCGGAGATTAAGCTTAGCCTGAGCGAAATATAATGTAAGCTGTAGTAATCCCTTAGTCAAAAGCTTCAAGTTCTTAACGAATAAAATTAAAATTGCGGACTTACTTGTTTCCTGAAAAAGAAACTTGTATCTTTGTACAAAGATTATTTGTATGAATGAAAAATTTGATGTGGATTTTTTGGATGAAGCAATAAGTTTTATGGACTCTCTTGATTCAAAAACTCGTCGAAAGATTTATTATAACATAAGAAAGTCCCAAATGATAAATGACCCGGAATTATTCAAGAAACTAACAGATTTTATTTGGGAGTTTCGGACGCTATATGATAAAAAATATTATCGACTCTTTGCCTTTTGGGATAAGAGTGATAAAGAAGAAACGTTAGTAATAGCAACTCACGGAATTATTAAGAAGACCAAAAAAACATTGAAAAGCGAGATTAAAAAAGCCGATGGAATTCGGAAAATTTATTTCGAACAAAAAAACGAAGAGAAATGAAAAGCGAAAAAAAAAGAAGAAAAAGTTTGGATGATATGATTGACGAACATGTTGGCGTTGTAGGAACTGAAGATCGGAATTATTTTGAGCAAGAATTGCGACTTGATATTTTAGGTTATACTATAAAAAAAATAAGAGAAGAAAAGCATTTAACTCAAGAACAACTTGGGAAAATGGTAGGCGTGAAAAAAGCTCAAATATCTAAGATTGAAAATAATCTAACAGATGCACGTTTTGAGACAATTTTGAAAGTTTTCAGAGCATTAGGTGCAAAAATAAATTTCAACATAGAATTGAATAGCGTATCGATAGTTTAAAATAAAAGATGAACTCTACTCAGACTAATTTCAGTTTAAGTTTCGTCTGAGACATTGTCTTCACTTAGTAGAAAAATAAACTTTAGCCTGAGTTTTTCAAAAAATCATTCTTATAAGCAGGAAAAAATAGAAAGTCCGAAATGCGCTTAACATTTCGGACTCCTTGGTTTGATTAGAGTTTGTTTTTGAGGTGTGTTAAATAGGTATTCGGTAGGATAATTTTACTAAGAAAACATTATGTGGAAAAACAGAGAACATATCTTCCATATCGTCATTAAAATTAAATGCGTAAGTATCAGGATAATCGGTTTTATTTTGCGACCAAACCAAATACACTATGGAGCCCGGACGATATTCCCATCGAGCAACTAAATTGGATTGGAACTGTAAAAATTTAAAATCGGGATTATATAAATATCCATCAGTATTTCCATCATTATCAATATCAACACCAAAATCATTGTCGGGTTGAAGAATCTGAAAGCGATCAGAATAAAGATCGGCAATAGGATCGGTTACATATTTAAAATTGCTGTATTCTCCTGTTGAAATAAAAGGTTGAGCATAAAGCTGAATGCTGAAATCGGGAGTAAAACTGTAGTCTACTCGCAATTGAGTTACAAATGTTTTTTGGTCAATCTCTGCAAGGAAATAATTATCATTTCCTTCGATATTTAGAACATCAATATATTGAAGCTGATTGTTATTAAACCTAAGTGATGGATTTAGACTAATGCGAATATGATTTAAAGGTCGGTAAGTAAGGCCCAGGGAATAATTCTCTCGGGATTTATTATTTTCTGCTCCCCAATAATATGATAAGGTTCCGGAAAGGCTCACTTTTTTTCTTCGGTCTGTATTAATGCGTATATAAGTATTTAATCCAGAAGGACTTAGAAATAACGGGCCGCCGCGCAGAAGCGTTTTTTCTAGAGCATTAGTAGTGAAACTGCTTCCAAATCTAAAAGACCAAAAATTGGTAAATTGTCCTCCAATACCCAAGTCTCCACCGGTTGATAAATATTTACCGCTGAAATCAAATGAGCTAGCTTGAGATACTTCAATATTAAATCTGCGGAAAATACTAAATGGTTTTGGGAAATTATATTGAGCCCAAGCAATTTCAGTCATATTATCCGCATAACGTAAAAAACCAATATCATTCAATTCAAAACCCGGCGATTCCCAACTAAACCAAGCAATATAGCTCCAACCACCGTTGGAAAGCTTTCCAATCCAAGCAGATCCTGCATGTCCACTCAAACTTGTTAAAGTGGGATTGTACTCCATATGGCTTGCATCTGGACGCTGATAATATCGAGATGATGATGTTTGAAGTTCAGAAATCGCATTTTCATTGCCTTGTACAAGGCTACCCATAAGTTTTACAGAGAAATTATATTTTCTATTGTTCCAGGCGTGATCAAAGTTAACACCTCCCGTATATGCGGCTGTAGGTAAAATATCTAAATGAGCATCATCAATTTTGCGGTTGGTGGCAGTAATCATTCCCCCAAGCTTGGTATTTCCTTGGTTAAAATCTTTTTCAACTCGACTCACAAAATAGTTTGTAAGTGGTTCTACAATGTATTCATCAATGTTACCATTAGCATCAGAAATTCGAGCATATTCTTTATTAGTAACGCTTTCTAAAATACCAATAGAAATTCCGTTTTTGGTTTTTCCGGTAATTTTTGCGGCTCCTAAAATAGAAGTGTTCTCTGGTGAGTCAATATATGAGTATTCGTCAGGATAAACAGATGGTCTTTTACCTATTCGACGAGAGTAAAACAGGTTGTCGGTTGCATGACGTCCATCTCCCAATCTTAATGGAAAACTGTATATGTTACGACCTTCGATAAAAAACATTCTTTTTTCTCGAAAATACGATTCGAAAGCAGATAAATTGACTTCGGACGGGTCTGCTTCAACCTGTCCAAAGTCGGGGTTAATGGTGAGGTCTAAGGTGAGGTTATTAGTTAATCCGATTTTCGCATCGAGGCCAACTCGGCTATTGATTTCTTTGCCATCGGTAAAAGGGTCGCCTTCTTCAGCTTCGAATGATTCATAAGAGCCTACTGTATATGGAGTTATATCAAATTGTTTTTTTGGTTTAATATCTTTTAGGCCATGTAATTCGCCAAATCGGCTTACATATCCAGCTTGTTCATTTGGAATATGTTGCCAAAGACTTCGTTCTTCTTTTCTATGCACAAATCGCTTTACTTGCAATCCCCAAATTTGATTGCTTTCTTTGCTAAATCTTAATTGCGTTAGAGGGATTTTTATTTCGGCTATCCAGCCTTCTTTATCGATACTTGTTTTTAAATACCAAATTGGATCCCAAGTTCGGTCGTGACCAAAACCATCATTGGTATATAATTCATCATTTTTAACTCCTGCAACTGTTGCTGTAAAGGAATAAGCAGTAATATAATCGTGATAACTATCGAATGCAATTTCAACCCAATCGCCTTGAAAACCATCTCTGCGCGACATACGACTTACTATTTCTTCGGGAACACTGTCGTAAGCGCGAATTGCCACGTATAGGAAATTATTATCGTATAATATTTTAAATGCAGTTTGTTGGGCAGCTATTCCGCCATTAAATGGTTGGTATTGAGTAAAGTCATTTTCCCAATTAATTTGTTCCCAAGCAGAGTCATCAAGAAACCCGTCGATTTTTGGAGAATCTCCAAGGATTCGAGCAGTAGTATATTTTCTTATTTCTTGAGAAAACAAATTTCCGGTAAGCAATAGTATACCAAGTAGGATTAGTAATAGTGGTTTTAAAAATTCACGCATTGTCTCGCGTTTATCAATATTTATGCCACCTTCTATGAAGTATTGTTAGTGAAATTGTTATGAATAAAGGTTTGTTTTATTAGGAAAATTTAGTGTGCGAAATAAGATAAAAAACGTACGTTATCGTACACCTTATTTTTTAAGCAAATTACCGAAAAGGTCAAAAGGATCTTTGCCTTGTTCGCGCTCAATCAAAACAATTTTATCATAATAAGTAGATAAAAACAAAAATCCCATACCATAATAGACAATAATTGAGGTTGGGAACTGACCCATAACTGCATTTCCATAATTTGCTAATAGAATTCCCATAATGCCACTCAGAATTGCCATCATCCTTATCTTGAGTTCTTTATCTTTAATTCTAAACATTATTAAGTAGCCTCCTTTAAGCACAATGTAGAAGAGGATAAAAAAGTGCAATGTTAAACCTATCGCTCCATTTTCGGCCCAAATCTTAACATACCAGCTATCAGTAGCAATGCTTGCCAGAAAACCGTCAGGATCGTATTGTTGAGCATTTATCCCGGCATGCCCTATACCACCACCAATTGGACGAGTTGACAGATAGGATTTCAGAATCCGCTGATTTTCTAATCGCACAAGAAAACTGGCATCCTCTTCGAAATTAACAGCTGTGCGCATTCGTCTAACTTGGTAATTTGATTGTAAAATAAAGGTATAAGCGAAAAATACATATAATGCTGCTGCTGCAATCATTCCTAAAGAAAAAATGCGGATATTTTTTGCTAAAATAAGATAAGTAAAAAACCCAAGTGCAGGCACAGCAATTGCTCCTCGAGTGCCGGAGATTAGCATTCCGTATAATCCGGCAATTGCAACTATTCCGAAAAATAGCCGCTTTTTAAATATTTTTGTTTCATAAGCAATAATACTGCCAATAACAAAAGCATGTGCTTGGGAAGCCCCAAACTGACCAGCATCGCTTAGGAATGAAAAGACTCTTAGTTTACCAAAAAGCACATGTGTTAAATAAGCGCCTTCATTCAACCACTTTTGTTCAAAAGAATCCAAGCCAATAATTAGTTGCATAGCTCCTTTAAGAGTGGTCAAAATAGTCATGACTCCCCAGATATAAAAATAAATTTCAATATCTTTCGGGTTTCGCATTAAAAGTAATACTAGAGGTATTCCTAAAATGAAATAAAGCCCAACGCTACGCATGCCAGTCAACCAAGCTTGAAAACTAACTGCTTCAGGGTTAATAATTTCAAATATTAACCAGCCCATCCAGATAGCAGCTAAAAGGCTAATGTCTTTAAGCATTGGTTTCCAGTTAACACCGGAATAAAAATTTTTAAAAACAAGAGCGACAAAGGCTAAAATAAATAAGAAATCTGCAGTAAGCCCTAAAGGAATATGTCCCGTATAGCGTTGAATTCCGATAATGAAATAACCTGCAATTTGGATGGTAAAAAGGGCAATTTTAGGGATGTCAAGAACTCGGTTGATAAAGATTAGAATAAAAGGAAGAGCGAAAAGTGCTGCAATTAGCGGAATTCCAACAAGAGACATCAGTTTGCCGAAGATAAGTGATGCCAATATGATCAATAGAATTGCAATGGGATGTTGCAATTTTAATGCTCCTGTATTCTTCTCAAACGGGTTTCGCATCAGCTAATTTTCAAGGTGTTATTAATTGTTTCAGATGCATCCTTTCGTTTTTCTAAATTGGCAATCTTAATTTTTTCATTTTCAATATCTTGCTGTTTTTTATTTTCTTTTGCGTCTTCAAGTTTTATAGAAATATAAACTGCAATTACAGCTAAGAAAAAAGCTAGAAAAATAGGCCAAGTAATCATAGGTTATATCTTTTGAAGCTTTTGAGTTAAACGAATCGCTTGGTTATATAAAACTATAATATATTCTCCTTTTGGGAGATGACTAATAGAAAACTGTTTTTTGTTGTCGCCTTGGTTGAAAAAAACATCTCGAAACAAAAAGATTTCTTTGCCTTCCATACTAGCAAATTTAAGATTTAGGCTTTGGGCTTTATCAAGATGAAAGCTCAATTGTAAAAATTCATTTGCAGGATTAGGATAAATAATCAATTTTTGTTCAGGGCTTATCACTGAAATTATTGGCGTTGAAATTTGCAATTCGTAAGCCCCAATATCAAAATAATTTTCAATAGGGCGACTATTATTATCAAGATCGAATGTAATACCATAGCTGCTCAAGTCGACTCCCCAATTAACCGATGGGGAAATGCTGCTTGTAACATGATAGTCTTGATTAAGAGTATCAGCAAAAAATTGCTCTTTTGAAGAGCGCTCAGAAATATTGTTAGCTGAATGTATATTACTTGCATTCAAGTAGTTGTGAATATATGCATCATCAGCATTAAACTCATTTGAACCTAAGCTTTGGTAATACTCATAAGCACCCGGATTTATTATAATATTATTAATAACTCGATTTATTTCACTTGGTGAATCAACAAGCCTAATGCCATCACTTTTGGGATTGATAATTGTATTATTGTAAAAATGCAAAGAGTTATCCGGAGGATGAACATAGGTGGTGTATTTTGAATATATTCCGAATTGTTGTTTTGTCGTTTGATTTTCAAAATCATAATCACGTCCAGCATTAACTATCAGGTTATTAAAGAATTTTTGTCCTCCTGTTCCCTGATTCAGAATTCCAGTTCCTTTCCCGTCAATAATTTTGTTATTATATACATTACAGCTACTTCCTGTATTGATCATTATTCCTGACATTTGATAAGTTTCTTCAGCCTGAGAATCTTTATAAATCTGATTGTCTCGGATAGTACAATTATATAGTGCACTTCCGACCTGAATTGCATCCCAACCTGTATATTCTACACGATTATTGTAGATTTCAACACCATCAATAATATGCGGCAATAGAGTAGCATCACAATCACTTATGTAATGCCCAAGAAAAAAGGAGCTCCCGATATACATTCCTTCCATACCAGTATTATGAATGTAGTTGTCGTGAATATCTAAGCTATACATTGTAAAGCTGTCGCGAACCGCTGTATATGTACAATCGGGGTCAGTTTTGGCAATAATTCCGGAAAATTTTGTATTGCTGATCTCTAATTTTTCCAACTCAAAGTCGCTTGATTTATTTTCTAATCCAAGTCCGTATCCATTATTAACTTCTCGTATATAAATTCCATAAGGAATATCTTGGTCACCAGCTCCACTGAGTATAATATTTTTACATTCGACAAATTTTATTCCATAAGCTAAATCAGAATCAATAATGGATAGTCCTCCTTTATTAATGATAACTATGGGGTTTTCAGCTGTTCCATTAATGTTTTTCAAATAGAGAGGACCTCTAACACCTGCCATTAGGCAAATTGTATCACCGGTTTGAAATGTTGTATTTACTATTTCGCTTGTGCTCAAACTTATTTCGTAATCACAATTGATGCCATTTTGGGCAATTATGTTTACTGACAAATGAAGCATAAGAATCCCTATGAACGGTTTCAGTATCTTTATCTTTAATCCTTTGCAGATATTTTTCTTCATTATTTTCCCACAAACTCTTTAATTTTCATAGAATAAACTTTCTTGCCCTCTTTCCATATTAATAATGGATTTAATTTCAATTCTTTGGTTAAATAATTAAATCCTACTAAGACTCCTATTAATGTAAAAAGAACAGTAACTACAGCTACACCCATTATCGATTTAAAGACGAATACGGCAATTAAATCACCAATAATATTGGCCGTTACCATATATATAATTTTATAGAAATTCTTTTTGGGTCTATTTATGCTGTCCAAACCTACTCCGGTTAGTCTATCAATAGGTAATAGGATTCCATACAGAGCAAATACTTTAAAAATAGTGGAAGTGCTGGCGCCAGTAATAGGGTCAATGCCAACATATTGACTACCGCCCAGAAAATAGACAAAAAAATCGGAAAAAATAAAACCGAAAATGGCGATCGGAATAAACAATATGGTAATTGAACCTGAGTAGCTGTAAAAATAATAACGAACCATTTTAAGATCGTTTTCGATACTTGCTTTAGACATTTTTGGGAATGCGGTAGCCACAAAGCTACGTAATGGAATTTGAAGGAATTCAGTTAATCTTAAAGGAATACTATAGAGTGCAACTGCTGCGGTTCCTAATGGACTTAAAGCAATAATAAATGTATCGGCGCTTCTCAATAAATTTGTTCCAATAAGTGTTAAAGTAGTGTATTTTCCAAAATTTAATATTGTACGATTTGTCGATCTATCTGCCTTGTTAATATAACGTGAGCCATCCCATCCTGCTATAATAGTAATAAGTGAAACCAGAGCAGCAATTCCTAAATGAAACCAAATAACATATACTAAATCAAGTTTTAACCAGAAAAGATTTATGGCCAAACCCACAAAAAACAGTCCTGAATTAAGCGTATTTACAATAAATATCTGACCAAAATATT
Source organism: Bacteroidales bacterium (assembly GCA_027858955.1). GTDB lineage: Bacteria > Bacteroidota > Bacteroidia > Bacteroidales > UBA12170 > UBA12170. The sequence continues at coordinate 12,850 of JAQIBR010000224.1, read as the reverse complement.
GTTTTGCTTGTAGTATGGTAAGCGCATTGTTTAATGGTAGATTTAGAAATGCTAAAATAGGATACCATTTAAAGAAAAGGTAAAAACCCGACTGTTTAATTTGGTCAGGGAAAAAGAACAATATTACCCACAAAAGAATTGCAATAAAAACGCTGGTAATAAGTCCTATTAACCAATTAGAGCCTATCAATTTTTTTTGTTCATCAACTTTTGCTCCACTTAAAAAGCGAATAAGGGCTGTTCTTGTAATGCCGAAGCGAAACATTTCGATGAAAGACGTACCAGTTAGATACAATATCCATTCACCAAAAATTTCTTTTTCGAAACTGCGAGTTAGCACCATAAAATTTAAAACGCCAAACCCGGCCTTAAGAACATTACCGGCTAGGGATTGAATGTTTTTTTCTTTGGCGATATGCAGGATTTTTTTTATCATTTAATAAGCCAAGATGGTTAAAAAAAAACTAAAATGTGACTATTTTTTAATTTTACGACGAAATTTATTTCTTACACGAGGTAATTCGCCCAAGAGTATTTCAATAACTTCGTTTTGTACGCCGTTTAATAAAATAAGAGGATCAAATTTCATAAACTGCATAATTCCAGATAAGCTGTTTTCATCTGAAGATGTCCAAGATCTGTTTGCACGAGTAACCATTATTCCAAAATCGGCATCTTTGACCAATCCAGTAGAGAAAGCATTATGAGTTACAGATGGAATTTCAATTAATCCGAAATCATATTTTGAAGTATCATGTACAGAACCCAAAATATCCTGTATGCTAGATTTGTTGATAGTGTCTGACTCTATATCATAAACTAAAGGCTTTTCTTGCTTTGATGCTGAAAATGAAAATTTTGGACGATAATTGGGTAGTTGATAATTTGCTGATAATACAGAGAATCCAAGTTCTTTAAGTTTAGCAGTCAAAGCATCTTGAATTAGCGACTTTCCATCTGTCATTTGTGTGCTGAAAATCAAAATATTGACAGGCTTTTTGTGATGAATATTTTCAGCTTCAAGCAAGGATCGCATTTTTTGTACTGCCTGTTCCATTAATCGATTGGTAATAAAATCGTAATCGATACGTGTACTCTTTTTCTTCAAGAGAGGATAAACAGAGAGTATATCTAGACCGCTTAATTTTTTGGCTCGGGAAGGATCTTTGATGGTTTTGTCGAAATATTCCAATACTAGAATAACAAATAGCACGAGCATTAATCCTAAAATTCCAGCTGCTGCAATAAAAATTTTACGTTTTGTTGATTCTGCTGAAATTGGAAAATAAGGAGCATCAACAGTTTTGATATTGGCCTGTAATTCGATGTTTTGCTGCTTTAATTTAGCTAGGTTGAGGCTATGTAATACGGAAAGATATTGTTGTTCGCTTACGGTTATTTCTCGCTGGATGCGGGATAATTTAGCTCCAAGAGGTGCAAATTGTTCATAGGTTTGCTGAAACTCGATTCGCCTTTCTTCCAGAGCAGCAATACCGGCTTTTGTCTCTTCATAAATTATCATATTCTGAAGCCATTGCGCCAGCATTTGGCTTGTATTTACACCTTGATGAGAATATTGCAACCCAAATACACTGTCGATATTTTGAGTAATTTGTTTGCGTAAATTAATTTGTTCAGCTTTTAGATCTTTAACAGCTTGAATCGTTTTCGGATCGGATGAATCGTTTAACTCATTTACTGCGATTTTATAGGTGATATCGGATATCTTATTTCGATACACCATCATATCTGTATTTAATTTGGCAATCCCTTTTTGATTAGCTAGTTGTTTATCCAGAATTTTTAAAACAGAATCTGCAGCTTTGAATTTCATCAATTCCTCGTAATAACGACTTTCTATAAGTTGTTTTTGTTGAGAAATGTGATTAGTTTGCTCATAATAATTTATTATGTTGTTATCTTGATTAAACTTCAATAAGCGATTTTCAGCTGCTTGAAGATTTATGCTGGTTTCGGTAACTTTATCTTCAAAGTATTTTACAACATTATCGCTTTGATTTTCCTTTAGTTTTTTGTAGTTTCTCTCAAAAGCATCGATACTGAATTGTAAAGTTTGTTTACAAATTCCTGGGTCTGTAGTTCTATATGCTAGTCTTAATAAATCGCTTCCTTGAACCTGTCGTGCCGAAAGCTCGTTAATAGCTTTAATGCTGTAATATTTATGCTTATGATTCAACAATTTATAAATGTAATTCGTGTCATTATCAGCATAATATTCTTTAAATAGTTTTAGGGTTTGGGCAAAACTAAGACTGTCATTTTCGGCTAATAAATAGTAATTAGGATCTGGAATATAGATAGGAATAGTGTCATTTATTCCATTATCCTTGCTAAAGATTAGCATTTCTTCTCTTTCATATATAAGCTCTGTACCCGCTTTAAGATTAGTGCTTGTGAGTGTATTTATTTTCATCAGATCACTAGCAGAAACTCCAAGTTTCGAAGAAACTGTATATAAAGATTCACCTGTCTGAACTTTATAAGTTCTATTTTTTGTGAAAAGTTGTTTGTTTTTTAAACCAATAGTATCATTTAAAATGAGTGGTACGTTTATAATATAATTAGAAAAGTTATCTGCTCCAGGCCGAACAGCCATATCTTTAATGTATTGAGGAACAAGTTCTTGAAATTCGTCATAAGATTGACGTGACATAAATTGGGGATTCCAGCTTTTTAGACCTAATCCTTGAATAAAAAGGCTTAAGGCTACTTCTTGTTGAATTTCGCGTGATTTGAAAAGATTCAAAATATTGTCCAATTCCATTCTTGTAGCAGTGTAATCTACGCGTGAATTTTCCTGTGCTTCAAGTGTTAAACCTGAGCCTAATCCAGTATAGATGGTAGCTGATGAAACATAATACTTATCCTGATATTGTGTACCATAGTAAACTAGACCGGCTAAAATAATAGGAACAAGAATCAAAAGAAGAAGATTTTTGCGAATAAGTTTTATAAACTGAATGATTTCCATTATTCCCAATTATTAAGTTCGTTGAATTGAATACCTGTTAACTCTTGTAGCATAACATATGCTTTAATGAAGCTGGTTTTACTATCAACATATCGGTATCTTGCAATATTCAAATGGTCTCGAATTAGTGATAAATCGCCAAGAGAAATTTTTCCATTCTGGAATTCCCTGTCAGCCATTTCTGCAGTAAGTTCTGAAAATTCAATATTGTCGATATCAAGTTTCAACATGTTTTGTTGAATCAAAAGCTCATTAAATAAATTAATAACATTGGCTCTAATAGCCTGACGATCTTCAAGCATATTCTCAATATTTCTTTCAATCTTCATTTTGCCGAGCTTGATTCTATTTCCTCTATCTAAAAGACTCAATAGAGGTAGTCTCATCCCAAGTCCAATTGAATACCTCCCCTGATCAGTGGTGCCAAGTGTACCTATTTCATTTCCATATTGGTCTTGAACAAAAACCAAACTTGTCCAAGTGCCTTCTTTTACTTCGCCTTGAAAGAAAATGCCATCAGACCATTCGCGCTTTACCGATTTCAATTCATATTCTGTAATTTTAATTTCTTTATCCCAATATTTTAATCGGTGCGAATTGATAAGTGCGGAATCAATTAGAACATCCAAAGGAGGAATTTTTTTGGTGATATCATCTGTTAGAGGGTTGAAAACGTTTTCGTTAGACACACTGATTTCTTGAGAATTCAGGTTTAAGGAGAATATAATGAATATCAGCAATATAAAAGATAGTTGTTTGCTGACAAAGCTGGATAGTTTCTTTGTAGACTTTGGCATAAATTTAATAGTTTGCACAAATTTAAAAAATAACAATCGATTCATACGCTTCCTTTTTGGATGAATATTTTTAATGTGCGCAAAATAAGAATTATGTCGCCCCAAAATGAATTAATTTTAGCGTATTTATTATCAAGTTCAAAACGTTCTTCTTCAGACATTTCCCCGTCTTTGCCGCGAAGTTCAACCTGCCACAAACCAGTTAAACCGGCTGCTGTCTCAAATCTTCGCGACCAGCGCGATTTAGTAATTGCTGTAGCTTCGCTAACAGGTAGTGGACGATTTCCAACAATCGACATATCGCCTATCAAAATATTAAAAAGTTGAGGTAATTCATCTATGCTTTTATTTCGAATAAACTTGCCGACTTTAGTAATTCGTGGATCGTTTTCAATTTTAAGAAATGCCGCTTTGGCATTTTTCCTTTTAAAATAGAAATATTCGCAAATCTCTGTATTATCATCCTGTTTAAGAACTGCAGAACAGTATAAATCTTCAGGGAGATGTCTGCACCTTGGACATTCATCGCCAACAGTATTTTTCTGATATTGATTAAGATGCTCGACTTCTTTTAAGCGTTTTTCAGCATCTGGATACATCGATCTAAATTTATAGAAATCAAATTCGTGAAAATTTGCACCTACTCGCCTCGAAGAATAAAATACTTTTCCTTTTGATTCTAAGCGAATTGCTAATGCGGTGAAAAGTAAAATAGGTGACAAAACAAGTATTGCTCCGCCGGACATTAATATATCGAAAGTGCGTTTTAAGAATGGTGTTTTATAGGGTTGATTCTTATATTTTTCGAAAGTTTTTTTCAGGTCTAATGCAAGATATTCTGCTTTGTATTTTTTAAGAAATTCTACTCTTGTTTCAAGGCGCTCAATATCCAAAGGCAGAGCATAATAGTCGTCCACATTGTGATATCGTGCCAATGCACGCGAATCAAATTCAAAGCTTTGAGCAATTACAATAAACGGAATCCTGTTTAAGAGATTTCGAAGCCTCATATGATTGTATAACGAAAATGCATTCATTCCTTTCACTCCGAGTGAGCATAAAACGGCATCCAATTTATCGTACTCTTCAATATTATCACTGATCCAATGAATTGCAGCAATGCCGTTATCCTTGCATCTTAACTTTATGTTTCTTGCTTTACTAAGCTGCTCTATGACATCCGGGTTTTTCCCGATATATAATATTTTCCCAACCTCCGTTTCGCTCATAACTATTTGTTTTTGGAGATGATTAATAACCCTTACGCATTGAATATAAATCTATCGATTTTAATCTTCTTTTTACCCTTGCAAGTAGTTCTTTTGGGTTAAAAGGTTTAAGGATATAATCGTCGGCTCCAATTTCAAAGCATTTAATTCTATCATTGCTGCTTTCTTTACCCGAAAGCATAAGTAGAGGAATATCATCGAAAAAACCACTAGCACGAACTTGTTTGATAAATTCGAAACCGTTCATAATCGGCATTTCGATATCGCAAATAATTAAATCAGGAATATCGCCGGTTTGCATTGATGCTAATGCTTGTTCGCCATTAAGAAAAGTATCAATTTCAAATTCTTTTTTAAAAGTATTTTCAATGATAAAGCGAATACTGTGTTCATCATCGATGGCAAAAATCTTTTTTTTCATAAATGTCCACTCGTTAATCCACAAATATAACTTAATTTTTACGCCTTGTAAATGAAAACAGGTAAACAAATTAACAAGAAAATGTGAAGATTATGTCAATTTTTCTAACTGCTTTTGATGATTATATAGTTCATCTCTAAGTTTTGCAGCTTGGATAAAATCAAGTTCTTTAACTGCTGCTTCCATATCTCTTCTAATCTTACGGATTGCCTTTTCCAATTTAGGTTTGGCTAAATATGCAATAGCTGGATCGGCTGCGGTTGTAAGAGCATCAGGTTCAACATAAGCCATTCTTTCAATACTCCCGTCTAAAGCATTTGTCATTGGTTTAACAATGGCTGTCGGTGTAATATTGTGCTTTTCATTGTATTGTAGCTGTATTTCCCTTTTACGACTAGTTTCATCTATGGTTTTTTGCATCGATGCTGTAACTTTATCGGCATACATAATTACCAAAGAGTTTAGATTACGTGCTGCTCGACCAGCAGTTTGAGTGAGCGAACGCTCTGATCTTAAAAAGCCTTCTTTGTCTGCATCTAAAATGGCTACTAAGGACACTTCTGGCAAATCCAATCCTTCTCTCAAAAGGTTTACTCCAACAAGTACATCTACAATACCTTGTCGTAGACTTTGCATAATCTCAACTCGTTCAAGTGTATCTACATCAGAATGAATATATGCAGTTTTAATCTTAAGATTGATAAAATATTTGCTTAGCTCCTCGGCCATTCGCTTAGTAAGGGTTGTTACCAAAACACGCTCTTTCAAAACAATTCTTTTCTGCACTTCATCTAAAAGATCATCAATTTGATTTTGGCTGGGACGTATTTCTATTGGAGGGTCTAGAAGGCCTGTTGGTCTGATAAGTTGCTCAACAACAACACCTTCGCTTCTCTGAAGCTCGTAATCGGCTGGAGTAGCGCTTACGTAAATAGTCTGATTACTTATTGCTTCGAATTCTTCAAATTTTAAGGGGCGATTATCTAAGGCTGATGGCAAACGAAAACCATATTCTACCAAATTTTGTTTGCGCGATCGGTCGCCGCCATACATTGCTCTTATTTGAGGAATTGTTACGTGCGATTCGTCAATAATAGTTAAATAATCATCGGGGAAATAATCTAAGAGACAAAATGGTCTGCTTCCAGCTTTTCTACCATCAAAGTATCGAGAATAATTTTCTATTCCTGAGCAATATCCCAGTTCTTTAAGCATTTCAATATCGTATATAACACGATCTTCTAAACGTTTAGCAGAGCTATGATCTTGAGTGTCTTTAAAATAATCGACTTGCTTAAATAGATCGTTCTGAATTTCCACAATTGCCGATTTCATTTTGTCTTTGGTTGTCACAAATATGTTAGCCGGATAAATGGTAATTTGTTCTAAACTGATTATTGTTTTGCCATTTTCAGGATCGATCTGCTCCAAACTTTCGATTTCATTACCCCAGAATCCTATTCTGAAAGCAGTATCAGCATATGCTGGATAAACATCCAAAGTATCACCTTTTACTCTAAAAGTCCCTCTTGAAAATTGAACTTCTGTGCGAGAATATAAACTATCCACAAGCCGAAGGAGTAATTTATTTCGTTCGATTTTATCGCCTGTTTTTAATAAAATAACATTTTCAGTAAAATCTTCAGGGTTTCCAATTCCATAGATGCATGAAACTGATGAAACTACAATTACATCTCTGCGACCTGAAAGTAGAGCAGAAGAAGTACTTAGCCGAAGTTTTTCAATTTCATCGTTAATACTTAAATCTTTTTCTATATATGTGTTAGAACTTGGTAGATAAGCTTCTGGCTGATAATAATCGTAATACGAAACAAAATATTCAACTGCATTGTCAGGGAAAAACTGCTTGAACTCGCTATAAAGTTGAGCGGCAAGCGTTTTGTTATGAGAGAGAACCAGTACAGGTTGCTTTATTTTTTGAATAGCATTGGCAATTGTAAAAGTTTTACCAGATCCAGTTACTCCAAGAAGAACTTGCGAATCATCACCACGTTTTATGCCATCTATCAATTGCTGAATAGCCTGAGGTTGATCGCCAGTTGGTTTGAAAGTAGATGTTAGTTTAAAGTCCATAATTTTATAGTACCGTTACTGCAAAAATAAAAAAGAAATTGGGAGGAATAATTAATTCTCATTTGATAAACTTAGAGTACTGATTATGGGATAATGATCTGACAAATTGATTTTTTCAATTTCAAATTGATGTATTTGAAAAATTGTATCGCTTAGGATATAATCAATCCTCATTGGTGGTAATTTGCCATTGTATGTATTTCCATATCCTTTGCCTTTTTCAACAAAAGCATCTTTAAGGTTATTGGCAAGTTTATGATAAGAATAAGTTGCTGGAGTATCGTTAAAATCGCCACAAATTACAATTGGGCAGGAAGTCTTTTTTATCAATTCGTGAATATGATTCACCTGTAAATTTCTAATCTTAGAGTAGCGGGCAATTTTTTCAAGTAAAGACAATACTTGTCCACTTGTTTCCTCATTTAGTCCACTATCTGAAGTGCTAAAAATCTCGTAATCATTTCTTTCAAAGTGATTTGATTCTAAATGGATATTAAATAATCGGAGAGTATCATTATTGTATACAATATCAACGATCAAGGCGTAAGCTTTATCCAAAAAACGCAACTCTTGTTGCTTTATAATTGGATATTTGGAATAAATTATCATTAAATCTACAAACTTAAATTTACTGCTTGGTACATAACGTGCTTCTGCGTAATAGGGCATGCCAAGTCGTTCTTGAAATTCTTTTACAGTATTTATTTCTTTTGTAGGATATGTTTGGAACTCTTGTAAGCAAATAAACTGAGCATTTTGCTCTTCAATGTAATTTAGAATAGATGAGCGAACATTAATATCTGCATATTTATCGTTGTTATTGGATAGATTTTTTACATTAAATGAAACCACTTTAAATGCTTGTTCAGCAATCTCATTATCTGTGCTTTTTAGCTGAAAATGCAGATTTAAAGTATTCCATCCAATCAGAATAGCTAGCAATGAATATAGTAGGTTTTTATTTAACGAAAGGAGCCAGAAAATGATAAATAAAACATTGATTAACAATAATATAGGATAAGTAAAGCCGAAAATGGAGAGAGGCCAAAAGATTTGGGGCGGAACAAATGGCGTTAAATAAGTTAATAACAGCAATGAAACAAAAAACTGATTAGCCCAAAGAAAAAGACGAAAGCGATATTTGTTTTTTGTTTTTGCCATCGAGCAAAATTAAGAAAATAGTCCGAATTTGTTGATAAAAAAAAGAGCTGACTACCATGCAAGTCAGCTCTTATAAACATTATCTAATTATTATGTAAACCCTATGAGAAAGTTTCTGAGTAATTGGTTATTTTTTCAAGCTTTTAATTGTCGAAAGCCATTTTGAATTTCTTTTACAAAGATACACACAAGCATATGCCTTCTACAAGAATTTTATCTGATAAAAACTATGAAAAACTAATAATACTTGTCCATATTATGGAAAGTGTTTAAACTAAGGTTTCAGTTTATTTACTGTTGCTTGCGTTGAATAGTTTTGCTTTTTCTTCACTAGATAAGCTTTCATAACCCGATTTTTTGATTTTCTCCAAAATTTCATCAATGTTGGCTTGTTCTTCAGCTTTTTTTCGCAAATAATCCGTATCCTTAACAGGCTTTTTATTTGTGTAAACATTTTTAAAATTATGTTTAGGCTTTTTAAACAAATTAATAAAAGAAGTAAATACTGAACCAATATTTAAACGCTCGAAAAAATTACCAATATTTCTTCCCTTTTTAAGATTATAAACAAACAAGAATCCGTAAAGAGCTCCGCCCAAATGTGCTATATGTCCACCGGCATTTCCATTTTGTATATTTAATACATCCAAAGCAATAATGACTAAAGCAATATACTTTAATGAAACTTGGCCGAATAAAAATAACTGCAACTTAAGGTTTGGTGCATATGTTGCACTTGCTACGAAAATTGCCAATACAGAGGCTGATGATCCTAAAGCAATTGCGTTGCTCACATTTGGTTCGAATGCTGGAAAAATATTGAATGAAATAATATATAATAAAGCACCACTTAAACCACCTAAAATATATGTAGTCAATAACATTTTTGAACTCATGAAATTAGAGAAAATTTGTCCTCCAATATATAATACCATCATATTAAAAAGCAGATGCAGAAAACCTTCTTGAACAAACATATAAGTTATTAGTGTCCAAGGCTTGAACATTAAAGCACTTAAATCAGCTGGAAGCGATAACCAATAAACTAATCTTGAAACGCCCCTGACGTGCGCAAAGCTCTGATCAATAGAGAATAAAAAAAGGAATAAACTTGCAAGATTAATAAAAAGGAAAACCAAAATGTTAATTAAAACAAGGTTTGATAGAGTAGTTTTTTTATTGAAAAACTGCTTAATAGCTGCCCAATATTCTCCAGGCTGTTTTTGATATGGATTTGATGAGCCGTACATTAATGCAACCTTCCTTTCTGTTTCCAAAACATTATAAGTAAAAACCCAAAAACCATACCGCCTAAATGAGCAAAATGAGCTACGTTATCGTTGGGATTGTTTGAGATACCTGAATAGAGTTCAAAAAGTCCATATAGTATTACAAACCATTTTGCTTTTATAGGGATGGCAAAGTAAAGATAAATTACAGAGTTAGGAAACATCATACCAAAAGCAAGTAAAATGCCAAATACTGCACCACTTGCTCCAACAACTGTATGTGCATTTAAAAAGTCGATGCGGTATTGCTCCATAAAACTAATGCTTTCTTGGAGAGCTTGAGAAGGATTACTAGCAATTAATCGATTATATTCACTTGCAAAAGCATTAAAATTATTTTGTATATCGTAACTTCCAATTTGGAAAAAATCGGAATTTCTGAATTCAACAAAGGATGAAATACTTGGGTTGTTTAAGAAAAAATCAATAGCTTCGAGAGTAGGAGCCAATTGGAAATGTATCCAAAAAGTGTAAATAATTCCAGCTCCTAAACCTGTGACAATATAATAAATCAGGAATCTTTTACTTCCCCAAACATTTTCCAGTGCATTTCCAAACATCCAAAGTGCAAACATATTGAACAAAATATGTGAAAAATTTTGGGTACTATGCATAAACATATAAGTCACATACTGAAAAGGCTTAAAATATTCAGCTCCAATATAATGGAGTCCAAGTAAATTGTTTAAATCGTATTTAAAAGCTGCACCAACACCTAGGGCTGCTAAAAAGAAAAGGCCGTTAATAATTAGGAGGTTTTTAACCACCGGAGGTAATATGCCAAATTTATTAGGTCTGAATTGTTGATTCATTAATCAAGTTTTTTATGTGAAGCGTTTGACGCAAAATACTTGCCAAAAGTACATTTATTCTTTATTGGAATTTTTCGTCGATGTCTTGAGTGCTAATAATCTTAATAATTGTTTGCCCTCCGGGCGATTTATCAGGAATTTGACAAGCAAAAAGTTCATTAATTAATTGTGTCATTTCTTCTGTTTTCAAGCGTTTTTCTGCCTTAATGGCAAGCTGCCTGGCCATACTTTTCGCAAAATTAATTTTTCTGTCTTTATCAAAATCCTTAATCGCTTTGTGATTTTCAATGATTTGTTCAAGTATTGATTGAATCTGACTTTCCAAAACTTCGGGAGGAGTGCCGGTGGCGACAAAATTTTGCTGACTGAATTGTTCCAAATCAAAACCTATCTCTTTTAAATCCGGTAGTAATTGTTGAACAATTTCACTGTCGGCCATAGTAAAGTGCAATTGAATAGGGAAGAGTAATTGTTGCGATGTATTTTTTCCTGATTGGAATTGATCGCGGTATTTCTCAAACAAAATACGTTCATGAGCAAGTTGCTGATTTATAATCATTAACCCCGATTTAACCGATGTTATTATATATTTTAAACCTCCTTGAACAACATTATGTTTATTTTCCTCGGCATTAGTTTGTTGTTTGCTTTCGAAGTGAACAGAATACTCTTTTTCAGTCGGAATATCAATTGGCGAATCATATAATTTTTCCCAATGAGGTAAATTGACATCTTTTTCTTTTTGAAATGAAGAAGCAGGTTTAGAATCGCTTTCAAACGGGTTATAATCAGGATTAATTTTGATTTGAGGTGGATTAATAGGGCGGTCGGCAGAAAAATCGAAATTCAAACCTGGTTCAGTCTCAAAATCCAATGCAGGAGTAAGGTTGTTTTCGGCTAAAGCTTTTTTAATTGACGATCCTAAAATAGCATAGATCAGTCGTTTATCTAAAAAATTAACTTCAACTTTTGTGGGGTGAATATTAACATCGATGGATTTTGGATCCACTTCAATAAAGATAAAATAACTTGGTATAGCATTTTCCGGAATCAATTCCTGAAAAGTATTGTTTACAGCATGATGAAAATAAGGATGTTTAATAAAGCGATTATTGGCAAAGAAAAATTGCTCACCTCGTGTTTTTTTTGCAAATTCTGGCTTGCCAATAAAGCCATAAATATTTACATGATCCGATTCTTGTTTTAGAGGGACTAATCTTTCAATATAATTAGCACCAAAAATGCCGATAATTCGCTGTTTTAAGTTGGCGGTTTTTAGCTGAAAGAGAATATGACCATTATTGTAAAAAGTGTAGGCAACATCAGGACTTGTAAGAGCAACTCTTTGAAATTCATCAATAATATGCCTTAGCTCAGCAGTATTTGATTTTAAAAAGTTTCTTCTAGCGGGTACATTGTAAAAGAGGTTTTTAACTGAAATAGATGTGCCTGTTTGGTTCTGACAAGAATTTTGAGAAATAACTTCAGATCCTTCAATCAAAATGCAGGTTCCCAATTCATTGTCGGGTTGTTTGCTTTTTAATTCAACATGAGAAATAGCAGCAATTGACGCCAATGCTTCACCACGAAAACCCATTGTTGAAAGCGAAAAAAGATCGTCGGCTGTTTTTATTTTCGAAGTTGCATGTTTTTCAAAACAAAGGCGGGCATCAGTTTCAGACATTCCAAACCCATTATCAACAACCTGAACTAAAGTTTTTCCGGCTTCTTTGATAATCAGGCTGATTTCGGTGGCTCCTGCATCCAATGCATTTTCGAGCAACTCTTTTACAACAGAAGCAGGTCGCTGAATTACTTCACCGGCAGCAATTTGATTAGCTACGCTATCAGGCAAAAGTTGGATAATATCAGCCATTATTTAAGAAAAAAGTAGAGGATTATAGCAAGCACAATTACATAAAAATAGAGCGCATATTTTTTTGATTTTGATCGAGTTCTATCCGTTCTGCCCCATTTCATTTCAATTTCTTTTCGAATATCTACGCGATCGGGATTTTTTATTTTATCTTCAATTTCTGCTTTTCGTTTTGCTTC
>JAQIBR010000181.1 GCA_027858955.1 Bacteroidales bacterium | reverse complement strand
CCCTTGTAATACATGAAATCCTTAAAGAAAGTTCCGGTCCAACCGACCGCTGACGTATTCAACAATCTCAAATAAGCTTGCGAAATCGGCGTAGCCAATTACAGCATGCAATGAATAATTTATTGCCGTTCATTGCTTCTCGGCACACGTAAGTGGCGTGGCAGATTGCGTATGCTTTCCTGTCCGCGTACCTACTAAATTTGGTGCGGGTTGGATTGTTGGAATTTGCACTAAAACTGCCATGATCATTTACAAAATGTTGGCGTTTCGATGTTTTCTATTTTGCCGTTTTTTCTTTAGTCATTTTCTTCGTAGTAATATGAGTAGTCAATTCCTTTCAGAAACATTTCGCGGTCGTTTATTTTGGTAGTGAGCGCATTATTCAAAAGAGGTTTTAGAACTGTACTTTTTGTTGGACTTAGCATCATTGCGTTCATGTAGTCTCGCTTGCTTATTTTACTCCAATCCACACATTTATTGAGACGTTTTTTTAATATCAAATCCAACCATATTCGGGCGCTTCTGCCATTGCCTTCAATAAAAGGATGTGCAATGTTCATTTCTATATATTTGTTTGCGATTTCGTCAAATGTAGTTTCGGGCATTTCTTCTATTTGCATTAATGTGTCGCCTAAAAAGCGTGATACGGCAAATTGAAACCCACCTTTTGAAATATTTTTTTGTCTGATTTGTCCCGCAAAATCATACAATCCGCCAAACAAATAAGCGTGTATTTGTTGCAAACCTTTGGTTGTGCCAACTTCTATGCTGTTGATAAAAGAACTTTCAAACATGGCATACGCTTTTGTTTTGCTTTTTCCATCTATGCTTTCATCGCTGTAGGTAAACCATTCGACAAATCGGTTTGCTTTTTTGCTCGGAAATTCTTTGCCTAAGGCAATAATACCGTTGTAATCCAACATATCGGTTAAATATCGTTTGCCGTCACTTGCTAAAAGTTTCAGTTGGGTAGTGGCACTAACCAACTCGTTGTTTTCTTTTTTCAATTTGGCTTTAAGATATTTCCAATAGTTGCGGGTTTTGGTGTAGTCGTCTTGGTTGGTAAGTAAAGCTACAATATCCAACACACTAAACCACCATTTGGTGTTTTGTTCGTCCCAAACGGCTCGGACTTCGCGGTCGTCAAAAAAACGTATGGATATTTTTGCATTACTCATAATTTTAATGTTATCTATTCTGTCACTCTGTAATTATCCGTGTAAAGTTATGTTAAATTTTATCTTGGAGTTGAAGTCTGCGATGTCACGTTACAATGAACGCCAACATCTGTGTAAAAACAATTGAGTTTATTTCTACTATAGGCAAAGTTCTATTAATTTTAATCAATTCACTATATATCAATAATAAAAACGAAAATAAGCGTTTGTTTATCTAATAATTTCTATCTATTTAAACAAAATTAAATGTGTATTCTATATATTCAAAGATAGTGAAATTTATTATATCCAATAAATGAGTCGTTTACACCGATTAGTCAATAAAATGCAACATAGCAAATTTTGAATTTCACACAGCCTGTTAATATTGTGGTGTGGATTTAGTTCAATCCCGAAAGCATTCGGGACTTCAAACTGGGCTTTGCAATCCGTTTGAAGACTACTTATTGTAGCTAGTTTTTATAGTTCAATTTGAATTGATTTTTTATTAATCAAAATTTTGTATTCATTTTTCATTGGTTCAGGTAAAAAGCTTTCATCTATAAATTTGGTCCATTTAGGAAGTAGTTTCTTATATTTTTTAATTGCCTTTGCAATTTGTTCATAAGACCCTTTGTATTTATGTTCGGTTAATCTTTCTGTTAATTGACACATGTCTTCCATGTGTGATTTTTTACCATTATTTCTGTCAATTCTTTTAGTTATATAAGCTAGTTGCCCTGATTTGAGTTTTATCAGAGAATGTTGAACAGTTTTAATCTTGCTGATCTCAGCTAAATGCATTGTTAAATCTTCAATTTCTGGAAGATTAGAATATAAACTGGTTTGATGTTTTAAAATATACCCTCCCCATAATCCAACAATTGTAAAACGTTCAGGCACATCCATTTCATTGCTTAATCCAAGTGAAAGTTTTGGTTGAACACCTGTTATAGTTCTTTGGCTTTTTATTACTTGTTCTGCTAATTGTAATATTTGGTCTTCTGAAAAATCTAATATTGGTGGAGTAGAATTTCCGAAAAACCTTTTGCTACATTTTGGATGATATCCTTCTATTCCAGCAGGAGTTTCTGATTCTGTCGAATTAATTTCTTTGTAACAGTATAAACATTTATTTTCCATGACTTTAAATTGCCTCTATTGATACAGCCCCGATACAATCTTGACATACTTTTAATAATATTTCCATTCTGTCCCTTGGATTTAATTTCCAATTTTTTTGAGCTATATCCAGTAGCCAACCCTCTGGTAGTAATCCATCAAAAAAAGGAAACATTGTCTTGCTTTCAAACACACTGCTTGTAAGAGGTAGAGTCAAACTAACAGGTTCGGCTTCTTTTGATTTTAGGAATGATTGGTCATATTGAAAATGAAAACCATTTTCATCTTCAGTTAGAATACCTGCCATTTTATCATACATATATACTTTAGCTTTCTTCATCTCTTTCTGATTGGATTGGGCCAAGTTCATGACCAAACAATGATAATATTTGATTTACTTTATCCATTTGCAAGCTTTGTTTTCCTTGTTCAAGATCTCTTACAAACCTCAGACCTACGCCAGCTTTGAATGAAAGGTCTTCTTGAGTTAGCCCAAGAGATTTTCTTCTTTTTTTGTAATTATTTAGCAGCTCAAATCTAATAAAATAAAAGGATCGTTATAACTTTCCGCAAAAACAATGGTTATCAACAATTTTGAACGGTTTGTTAACCATGTTTTTGCGGTAATTTTCTTGGATTTAAAAATTCCATCGTTATTAACAAAAAACTTTGCCCTGTCTTAATAAAAAGACTTGTAATTACTTGATATTCTGTATTTAAACTACTAGTTTTGATAAACTGTTTAAAAGACATGGATAAAGATTTTATCATATCAGAATTAGTAAAACGGCTTGATTCCATGTCGTCAGATTTAGCTTTGCTTAAAGAAGAGAACATTCAACTTAAAGCAAGGGTTGCAGAATTGGAGGCTCAACTAAACCGTAATAGTACAAACAGCAGTAAACCACCATCAAGTGATGGTTATCAAAAGAAACCCGCTTTTCCCAAACAAACAAAAGGCAAAAAAGGCGGTCAAAAAGATCACAAAGGCAGCAATTTAAAACAGGTGACTCAACCGGATAAAATAGTAAAATGCTTACCTGATATTTGTAGTTGCGGACATAGATTTCACCAATCAGAATTTACTTTAGCAGAAAAGCGTCAACTTTTTGATTTGCCTCAACCAAAATTGGAAGTTACCGAATATCAGATACACAAGGCAAGCTGTCCAGTTTGTGGATTAAGCAATAAAGGCATAGTCCCTAAAGGAATTAACGCTCCTGCTCAATATGGAAATGGCGTAAAATCGTATGTTGTGATGTTAAATGTACATTACAAAATGCCATACAAAAAGATACAACTGTTGTTTAAAGATTTATTTGGCTATCCCATTAACGAATCAACGATATTTTCTGCAGCTAATAGTTGCTATACTAAGTTAGCAGATGCAGAGCAGGCGATAAAATCAAGAATAAGCTCAAAGGATGTAGCTCACGCTGACGAAACAGGCATACGCATAGAAGGAAAATTACAATGGCTACATACAGCCAGCACTCCATTTTTTACATATCTTTTTGTACATCCGAATCGTGGAAAATTAGCATTAGAAAGTGATAAATCCATACTCGACCGAATTAAGGGTTGGCTTGTACATGATTCTTGGAGCAGCTATTTTAGTTTTAAAAATTACAAACACGCCATGTGCGGTGCACATATATTGAGAGAATTACAAGGCTTGATAGATACGGAGCAAAGCAAATGGGCAAAAACGTTCAAAGCATTTTTGATGAATGTTTATAAAATGCCTTTTGATGAAAGAGTAAAGCAAAAACATATTATCGAAAATAGGCTCAAGCTAATCTGCAAAATAGGCGAGCAAATAGAACCGCCGCCATTAAAAACATCAGGAAAAAGAGGTCGTTATAAACGCACAAAAGGAAGAAATCTTGTCGAAAGATTAATCAAATATCAAGATGCTGTTCTAGCATTTGCCTTTAACGAACAAGTGCCATTTACAAATAATTTGGCCGAAAGGGATATAAGACCAACTAAGCTAAAGCAGAAAATATCAAACTCATTCAGAAGTTTTAAAGGTGCTGAATTCTATGCGCGGATTGAGGGCTTTATATCAACTGCCAGGAAAAATAATAAAAACATTTTTAACGAGCTTTATAATACCTTTGATGGTCGTAATTTCATAACAGAAATTTAGGCTGCTAAATAATTAC
>JAQIBR010000125.1 GCA_027858955.1 Bacteroidales bacterium | reverse complement strand
AACAGTTTCATCATTAATTAATGCAATTTTCTGAATCAGTATATCTCTCAATTCTACAGTTTTCATTTCAATATATGATATAGTCCTTTACAAAGTTACAAAAAAACAATTGTAATTTAATATGATGTCAAATTTATTATTTTGTTTTTGTTATTTACTTCTTAGTGATTCAATTTTTGCTAATGTCCATTTTGCAAAAAAAGATAGACGCCAAAATAGAAGAATTGCCACATATATGCTCAAGTATGTTGAAAATATTACTTGCAAAAAAATATAATAAACTGAATATCAACAAATAACATTGTTGATAATTATTAGGCAGGAATTTCGTTTTCTGGTTTTATATTTACTTTTCGTTTTCCTTCTATTTGACTACCGAGAATTCCTAGTTGGAATTTCATGCAATCACCTGATTTAATTCATAAATATTTTTAGAATGAAGGCCAATTGTATCCGAATCTTTATCAAATAGTGATGAAATTTGTTTTTGAGTAAGCCAAACGTTATCATTCTCAAGTTTCACAAGAATCTCAGTTTGACCATCTTCTAATTGAAATATTTTGATTTCAGAATTATTCATATTTATCCGCTTACAAACCATAACAAATTTTATTTATGATCGAATAAGGTAGAATATTTATTAAAAATAGACCTAACCTTTGATTGAATAAAAATTTCTTTAATAAAAGGTATTTTCGAAATAGGGTTCATAAAAACAGTATAATACATGCTCTTTATGAACTTCTCATCTTTTTTTGTAAATTCTTTTAAAAACTTATTATTATCAGTGGCAAGCAATCTATTAGACATATAATCCAAGATTGTTTTCTTTTGGTATTCAGTGATTAAACTATTATTGTTTAAAATTTCAAACTTTAGCTTTTCTGCTTTTTCCAGTAATGAGAACTTTATTTGATTTTTAATTATGTAATGAAAAGTAGAATAATTTTTAATATTAGCATTCTTGTTTTTAACCTTTACAAAATCAGACTTCCCATTTTTAGCGATATATTTATTTACTATGTTTTTTGTGATTAACACATCCGACAAATTATTTTTTGAATAATATTTGCTTTCATGAACTTTCGAATAATCTTTGTCTATATATTTTCCTTCTAAGATAATCCATTTCGTAAGACTAGAAAATAAATCAGTTGTATAAACTTCATCATTAGATACTGATTCCATAGCTCTATTAAAACGATAATTCTCAGACTCAATCATTGATTTATGAATCTTTGAATTATTAGGTATACTTGTACTGGAATTATACATATTATAATAATCAATTGTATCATATACATAGCCATTTACCGTTTCTGATTCAATATCTTGATAAGTAGAAAATAATACTATTCCTGACTGCATTATTATTCTTACAAATTCAATATATTCCTTAGCAGTCAAATTATATAATTGCTCCTCAATATCTGATGGAAAATAAAATTTTTCAATTAGTATTGGAATATTCTTTTTATAAATAAATTTATAAACATCATTTATCTCTTTTGAGTTCGTTTTATCTTCCCTATCTATTATTATATACCATAATTTTCTCTCTCTTATATTAAAACGGATATCTGCATTATATTCTCCTTTAATAAATTTGGCGACCTGATTTATTAGATCATTTGGTAACACAATCTCATTTACAAACTCTTTAGTAAATATTTCTTTCGAATATTGAGACTTAAACTTAAACATAAACATAAACATTTCGGAATATTTAACTGGTAAATTAGGCGTCTCGATATTAATATCTTTAAAAATAGAAACATCTTTTTTCTCAGTTTTAATTACCAAACCATCTTTGTATAAATTCAAAAAATTGGCGCAATATTCCAACTCGTTTTTTTTTACAGATACGATATCTATATGATGTAATTGATATTTATTTGA
The DNA here is from genome assembly GCA_027858955.1 of Bacteroidales bacterium. GTDB lineage: Bacteria > Bacteroidota > Bacteroidia > Bacteroidales > UBA12170 > UBA12170. The sequence continues at coordinate 29,643 of JAQIBR010000125.1, read as the reverse complement.
TATAATTTTAAGTTCTGCTAATAATTTATTTTCTACAAAAAAATAATCTAATTGATAATTGAATAAATTTATTTCATAAAAAGGCTCACTTAAATATTTTGATTTATTATAGTTGCTTAAATATTTAAAAATTGCATTATAGTTGTCTGCATACTTCCTTAACTCTTTGTGTATATCAGAGTAATTACATGCAAATCTCGAATTAAAATATTTCACAAACTGTTCTACGATTGGATTTATAGTTGTCAAAATTTCCTCATAACTATTTTTATAAGACAATATTCCTGAAAATACATCCTTTATTTTTTTGTTGCTTTGATTTAATAAGAATTTATTTGTATGTTCAATTACATCTTTTTCAAATAAGATTTCCCTGTTTAATCTATTCGTTATAAATTCAACGATAGCCGTTTTTGCTTTTTTGCTTTTTTCATTCAACTCATCTTCTATGCTCTTTTTGTATCTATTATAATTTGATATTTCATAAAAGCTAGAGTCATTTCTATATCCAACATAAACTAATTTTTCCATATGTTTTCTAATATACCTCGAAGATTCTAAACAAGCTAGTTTTATGAAACTACTGCAGAATGTGAATACATCGTAGTCATCATCTTTTATCCCTTCTATCAAAATTTCTGGTATGTAATATTTTTCCTGCCATTCTTCAAACTTATTTTTATCTATCAACACATCATATAAATCTTCAAATTTAGCTAAAGGTAATTCTTGAAGCTTATTATACAATTTTGTTGGTATTTCATATTTGTCGTCTTTCCTAATATAAAATAACATTGGACTATATTTACTTAGACCAATAGACCTGCCGTTATATTCGAAGATTTTATCAAAAGCACTTATGTAAGCATTTAAATCTTCAGATTTCAATTCTTTTAGTAAATTATAAGGTATTATTCGCTTAGTCTCTAGGTCATCAATTTCTACTTTTGATAATATTTTCTCGATGTTGGATGTGGATATATTTGGTTTATATTTTAGAAAATAATTATTAGGATGCAAAATCCATTCAATAAATATACGAGCTATCCAAGGTTCTCTTCGTTTAAGTTCAATATACTTCTCTAATTGTTCATTATTTTTCGATTTTACATTTTTATAAATTTTATAAATTCTTTCAAATTTATCCACGCTGTAATTAATAAAATCGTATCCTTTGTTTGAACTTGTTTTATCATATGGTTTGTTAAGTTTTTTCAAGTCAATTATTTCTCCAAATAAAATAAATTCATTTGTTGGTATAATTTTGAAATACAAATCAAAAAATGTTTCATAATATTCTTTATTTGCATTTAAACAATCTTGTAAAAGCAAAAGCATATCATAATCATGGTTTCTATCCAACCAGTCTTGTATATTTCCTTCTTCTAAATGCTTTAATCCCTTCTCAAAATTCTCATAATTGCTATTAAAATACATCATCAAATCACTTAGTTTATAGAACTCAGTATCATTAACAACAAAAGGGGAAATAGTATGACTGCTATTGTATTTATAGTCTTTCAAATGTTCATTTGTTTCTTTTATCGCTTGCTCAATGCTAAGTTTAAAAAACTCTCTGCTTTTTTTAATTATATATTTTTCTAATTTCTTATGAATTATCTTTTCAGCTACATCTACATTTTTAACCTCCAATCGGTACACAATTTCAAAAGCTAGTGGTACGTTAGTCCCACTTGATAATTCATTTGCTCTGTCTTCAGGGCTTCTTGTTGTTTTGCCTATTTTTATAATCCCAGCCATTGCAGGATTGAATAGGATATAAATAAATCCTGATTCTACCATTAATTAAATGCTTTAAATTTGTGTAAATTTAATTAATATATTGTTATTTAATTCGTTAAAAAGAGTAATTCACATATTCTCACGCGCAATTGATAGTGTATTATTCAAAACTTTAGCATTTGCATATATAAATTCCTTTTGGGCTCCCTTCCTACGCTCACTTTTAATCTATCTATAATTATGATTGAAATTCACATTTCAATCCTCAGAAATTTTCTGGGAAAAACCCCAAAAAAGCCATTTTTTAAGTAAAATGGGAATAAAATTTTTGGCAGATTTTATCAAATATTTCGACCCCTCTTATATTCTGACAACCAAAGACGAATCTTAAGGTAACAACAGTCCTTCTAAAAACCTTGGAATATTTCCATTCCTCAGGCTTATTTGATTTTCGAATTAAGATTAAGCCTATAAATGTAATAAACTAAATATCAACAAATAACAGCCCATATAATTATCGGGCAAGAATTGCATTGACTGACAGTGAATAATCCAATATGAAACAATGAGTTAAGCCGTGAATAAACGAATAAAAACAGCAAAGAATTAGAATGGCGGCTTTCAAAAACACCGTTAAAGCTTAATTATTCTCTCAAAACAAAGAAAACTATTGAAACCCCATAGCATAGGTTTGTGGCATGGATTTAGTTCAATCCCGAAAGCTTTCGGGACTTCAAACTGGGCTTTGCAAGCGGTTTGAAGACTAGTTATTGTGTGCAGTTTTATTTGTATTTAACTAATTTAAATTCACTATTATCTAAGATAATTATTGTATCACCTCCTATTGGAGACTTGTTGCCTTTTATTTCACCTTCATTGTAAATCAAAGAAATAGGATCTGTAAAGCTATATGATATTGTGTCATAGTTGTCATTATAAAGTCCATCTTTACTTACAGGATAATTCTTAAATAATTCCTTGTTATATACTGGTTCCATTGCTTTAATAAGAGCTTTTTCTGCATCAAGAAAAACTTTTTCTTGTTCAGGATAATTATCACCGCGTAGAGCTGCTGCCAAACTTGGCATATCTGATTTATCTCCGAATGATTGTATTTGTAAGTTATCTTCAAACTCGAAAGGTAAAATTACAACTTCGTTAGCGGGAAGCTGTTTTTCTGTTACAGCCGCTTCTAGAGATAGAATATCTTGGAATGCTGAATGTCCTGTGAGTCGTTTTAAAATACTTTGTTTAGTTGCTTTTCCTACGTAATGAACTTTATAATTTACGAAAGATTTATAGTCTCCTTCTATTTCACAATCAATATATCCTTTCCACCAATTATGAAGGAGCTTTTCTGGTGAGAACCATATTAAAAATTCGTCTTTGTTTTTTTGATGTTTAACAAAGGAAAACCCGTGAATATTATATAATGGTGGAGAATTTTGTATTGTTGATTTATCAAGAAAGTTAAAAGCAACTTTTATGGTATCCTGATCAGTAGAACCTACTATCGTTTGAATTAATGGCAATTTACATTTTAAAATATTTGGATTCCCAACTTGATGAATCTCAAAATTCAACTGATATTTTAACTCATCTGGAATTACATTTTCAAATGTGATAACCGGTCTTTGTCCTATTATATACAGACTGGATCTAGAAAGCGCTTTTTCTATATCTGAATCTTTTTTTACTATTGCAAACTCGTATGCAGTCATAGGAGCATAAGCTAATTCTAGCTTATTTATTAAACTTTTTCTATTCATATAAACTCATTTTAACAAGTTATTAATCTTCATTTCGTGGTTTAATTGCACACAACGATGAGTATAAGAATATGTAGCCGATTGCGGAAGTAGAAACTTACAGTTTACTACTAAATTTTATGCGGGCTACAATACTCAGATTTACTGTTATTTCGGCTATTATTTTTTTAACCCCTGCAATGAACACCCTCCAGCTCTGATAGTAACTGTTCCAGTCCAAGTTTTAGTTGACCAACTTCCTTCAGAAATTACTTTATAACTATATGTGCCAGGCTTATACGTTACTGTAAGAGTTCCTTTTTGCCCACAAACTGGTGTTCCATTTTCAAAATAACTTTTAAATTTTCCAACATACATACCATCAAAATACAATTTCATACTTGCTGACCTCTTCCAACTTGTCCAAAAACTAGCTTTTCCTGAACCAACTGGTGGTGAAACATATGAATTAGGATTATTAATGTCCTCCAAAAAATAAAGCTCAACCATATCTCCATTAGTTCCATCATCATTTTTCAATTGAACCATTGATTTAGCTTTATTAATATTTGGTGAATAAGAAATTGATTTACTTAACCAATCATCAATTACATATTTTGTGACTTTATTGTCTGTAACATATACTTTTCTTTCTTCACAGAAATCATAGTTATTCATTGATATTACCTTATGCCATCCATTATTTATTTTTGTTGGATAGGTGTTCAATGAATTATAATATGATTTAACTTGATTCATTAAGCCAATCGCCTTTTCCTTTTTTATCTGTTCGTTTCGCTCATATCGAGCTTGTTTCATTTCCAACGTTTTAATTAATAAATCATAATTTGGAGAAACATAAGTGGATTGATACTGTTGCTGAGAATTAGTTTTATTTCCACTTTGATATCCGCCTGATTTTGACTTACTAGCTCGCTTGTCCTCTAATCCTCTCTTAAATCCACGATTATACCCGTCTTGGTAACTATCATTACTTTCTCCAATTTGTGGGATTGGAGTAATTGGAGGGATTGGAGCAATACAACCAAAGTCATTGTAGCAATATCCCTCTTTATAACCGTTTTGAAAGCCTCTGTCATAATCATTAAACTGTCCAAACGCTACAACCGTAAGGAGTATAAAAATCATTGTCGTAATTTGTATTTTCATTATCGTATCGTTTTTAATGGCTGGTAACATCCGCATACTCGCCAATTTCGTCTATTTTGGTTATAGCTGTAAATCTTAATTATTTGATTTATAATTATTTGTAAATAATGAGCAATCTGGAAATATTCTATTTGTCTCATATATTGCGTTTTTGTAATGGGTACTCCAAATATAAGCATTGTTTTTCACATTCAATATAAATTGTTCTAAATATGTGCTTTACGATGAAAAACAAATAAAATTCACTTCCATCTCTAACAAGAATTTTGATGATTTTTTTAGGTATTATTTCCGTATTTTTGCCAAAAATTAATATCATCGAAGAAGAAATATATAGTCTGTCCGATTTACTCGAAGAACTCCAAATGGTTGTTAGATCCACCTTTGACAGGAGCTATTGGGTTATTGCCGAAATAGTTTCTGTTTCGGAAGCAAAAAACGGACATTTATATTTGGAAATAGCTGAAAAAGAGAACGACTTTTTGCAGGCTAAAATTCGCGCTAATATCTGGTCGAATTCTAAAAAACGAATTCTCTCCGAATTTGAACATATTACAAATCAAAGTTTAAAAAAAGGAATGAAAGTGCTGGTGAATGTTACTATCGACTTTCATACTGTTTTTGGCCTGAGCTTAAACATATTGGATATTGATCCTAATTTCTCGCTTGGCGAAATAGAAAGACAAAAACAAGCTACTCTATTACAATTGGAGCAAGAAGGACTTATTGATTTTAATAAACAACATGTTTTACCTGCTGTCATTCAGTCAATTGCAATTATAAGTTCAGCAACTGCTGCTGGATATCAGGATTTTACTAAGCAACTAAGCGAAAACAATTTTGGATATACATTTAAGTCTGAACTGTTTCAAGCAACTATGCAAGGAGTAACTGCCGCAAATAGTATAATCCAAGCTATGGATAAAATAGAAAAAAATTCCACCAATTTCGATGTTGTTGTTCTTATACGTGGTGGTGGATCATCACTGGATTTAAGTTGTTTTGATGAATATTCTCTTGCAGCTCGTCTGGCACAAAGCCATTTCCCTGTTTTTACAGGAATTGGCCACGAACGAGATACAAGCATAGCAGATATAGTAGCTCATTCAAAATTCAAAACACCTACTGCTGTCGCCGATTATATTGTTACTCATAATCGGAATTTTGAAAATGAATTGGACACAATGGCAGAATCTCTAAACAAATACGCATTTGATTTGCTTGATGAACAAAAGCTGATTATCAGTAACTTAAGCAAATTTTTAAGTTATTCTGCTCAGCAGAAAATGCATAAAAATTCACAAAGATTAATGCGCAAGAGTCATAATTATCAACAAGCTGTAAAATCTCAACTTACAAAAGCAGATTTTAGGCTCGATAAAATAAAACTTATTCTGCAGCACGATTTAAATATTAAACTTCAACAGATAGATCAAAAACTTGATCAAACGTTTAAAAACATTATAAAAGAAAGCAAAAGCCTGTTACGAATCCATCGAAATAAAAATGAGCAAATATTTCAATTAATCCATTTGGCCGATCCAAAACAAATCCTAAAAAAAGGATTTAGTATAACACGTGTAAATGGGAAACTCTTACGCAGCATAAAAGATGTTGACAGCGAATCAGTTTTAAATACAGAATTATGCGATGGAGTTTTTGAAAGCAAAATCTTACAAATAGATCCATTAGTTAAATGATGTGATATGGATACAAATAAAATTATTATACCTTTGAGCAACTCTGTGTCTTCTTTTGCCGAAGGCATCCCTTTGGGAGAGAAACTCTTGCCAAAGGCATCCCTTCGGGAGTGTTATAGCTATTACACAGAGTCTCACAGAGAAGACGCCAAGTGTCACAAAGAAAACGAGTTAGAGAGAAGGTGGTAATCTATAAAAAAACAGCTGATGTACAAACCGATGTACATATTGCACAAGTGCTTATGTTATTGAAATGTGGAGATTTTAAACTTGGTATACATTTAAATTTTAACAGCTCACTTCTTATAAATGGCACAAAAAAAAATTGATAAGTTGAATTTAACGCATAATATAACGAATTAGCCAATAAATAAAAATAAACATGAGTAAGAAACTGACTTATAGTGCCGCTTTAGCGGAATTGGAAAATATTATTCAGGAAATTGAAAACGAAGAAATTAGCATTGATGATTTATCCTTAAAAGTAAAGCGCGCAGCTACATTATTAAAATTTTCTAAGGAAAAATTACGTGAGACAGAAGGCGATATTCAAGCCATACTAGGCGAAATGGAAACAGAATAAATCCTAAATCACAGGCGATTTTAGTACTTTTGTAAAAAGAGAAATGAAATGACACAGCAAAAAACACCGATAGTAATTCAGTTGGCAAGTTTGCCTATTCATTTCTATCGTTATGTTATTTCGCCAATTACTCCGGCATCGTGTAGGCATTATCCTACTTGCTCTGAATACAGTTTGCAAGCATTAAAACAATTTGGGCTTATCAAAGGAGGCGCTTTAGCCGCTAACCGAATTAGTAGATGCCAGCCCTGGGGAACAAGTGGTTACGATCCTGTTCCGAAAGTTGTTATTCGTATATTTTTAAAATCAAAACTTAAAGAAAAAATCAATCAATATGAATAGAAGAGACGCATTCAAAAAAATAGGCATTGCAAGTATTGCACTTAGCACTGCCGGAATTTTAATTCCATCATTGGGAAACAGTCAAGATATGCCTGCTGGAAAACTGATTATCAATCGTCAGAAAATGAGTTTTGCCGATCCAGAAAACCCTACGGATTTCGAATTAAAGCACACTCCTGAAATCACTTTCTTGGATAGCGATGATAATGGATTTACCAAAATGAAAATCCATATTGGATCCAAAGGTATTGTTCATCCAACTGAAGAAAATCATTGGATTGATTATTTGAAAATTTATAGCAATGATAAATTAGTTGCTTTTACGGAATTTGAAAATGGACCGATCAGAGGATATGCGGAGTATTTTGTAAAACTGAAAAAAGGCGATGTCGTTTTGGTTGAAGCAGGTTGCAATCTGCATGGAATTTGGACTAATACTGCAACTTTTTAGTGAATCGAGTGAGGGCTTGACTTGAGTCAAACCCTCACTAAATATTTTTAAACGCCGGCTTTTTTAAGTTTAAAAAGAAGCGTTACAACATATCCTAAAGTTCCCCAAACGCCTATTAATATTCCGAAATAAGTGAATATCAACCACCAAGGTGCCATTACGCTCACAGTCCATAGAGAACGCTCATCCATCAGGTTAATAATTTCAACTGCTTTCACACTAACTTCTGTCTTAGCTGAAACATCACCGTAGGTATCAACATCGTTAAGTTTTGCAAAAGCTAAGGCTTTTCCTTCTTCACCACCAGGCAAGTCAGTAGGAATAGCTGCTTTAATCATACCATTTTCATCAGTCACTCCTCCTCTATCGCCAATAGGCAAATCACCAAAATATCTTTTCACAAAGAAGCCTACTTCAACATCGGATGCCGGAGCTAAATTACCATCTGTTAATGTTCCTCTAACGAATGCTACTAAACTGCTTTCCTCAGGATTGTAGTTAAGACTTAATTGATAGGGTACTCCTAAAGTCTGTCCTTCTTTCTTAACTGCAGTTACAGTTGATGCTACTTTTTTATTCTCGTCAAAAGAACGAATATAATTCACAATTTTCCAACGTTCCTTTTCTGATAAAACAGCTTTAAATGACGGCATAGTTATTCTGCCATCGGTCATTTTTGTAAAAACTGCACCGTCGCTATTTGCGCTTAAAAAAGCGGCGTTTGCCATATCGGAAGGTTTTGGAACCAATGGCAATCCATTGTTTTTTCCAGGATCGCCATGGCAAGTTATGCAATTGGTTTTAAACAATGCTTTCCCTTCTTTTAGACTTGCATCATCTGCTTGAATTGGATTACTCATCTTAGATTTAGCATCTTCAACTTTCCATTCACTTTGAGCAAACACACTAAAACTGCTTAAAAGCAGAACTGCCAATAAGCCTACAACTAACCTACTGCTAGTATTCTCCATATTTAATATCTTATTCATAGCTTTCAAATTCTTCGGTTAAACCTTCTTCCTCGGCAAGCTCCCAAATTGGGATCACAGGGAAAATTTTCAATAAAGCAGTTATAATTCCCAGAGCCATAACAAAGGAACCCAGCGTCACAAATACTTCTATCCAAGTTGGGAAATACTGATGGAATGCTTCGGGAACATTTTGAATAGGCAAATGTGGATGCAATAAAGTTGGAATTACAATGATAACACGTTTTAACCATGCTCCTATCAAAACAAAAACAGCAATACCTGCTAGCCACGCGGGCTTTCTGAATCTCCTAAACAGCATCATTATGATTGGGATAATCATTCCAAAAATCTGAACTCCCCAAAAAAGTACAGCATACTTACCACTAAACAAAGTATGCAAATGAACTGCGTCGGCGTCTTTCATTTTATAAGCCGGAACTAAAAATTCATTCAAATTAAAATAGAGATATACTAATGAAACTAAGACCAATAATTGTCCCATTTTATCAAAATGAAAATCGGTAAAATAATCTTTAAGTTTATAGTTAACACGAAGGATATACATTAAAATAACCACTGCAGCTGCTCCTGCGACGAAGGCCCCCGCAACAAAGTAAGGACCAAAAATAGTAGTATCCCAACCAGGTCGAAGTGTAGCTGCAAAAAGCCAGGATGTGACAGTATGAATAGCCAGTGCAACTGGTATTATTAATATAGCTAATAGACGAATCCCTTTATGCAGAATTTTATATTGTTCTGGTGTTCCTATCCATCCTAAAGACAAGATATTAAACAAATGATATTGCCAAACAGGCATATTCTTTAACCTCTTCTTAGCGAAAGCTAAATCAGGAATCAGCGGAAGGTAAAACAACAGCAAACTAATTGTAACATAGGTAGTTATTACCGTAATATCCCAAACTATAGGAGATTGAATCCTACCATGAATAAATACGTTCATCAATCTATCAGGGCGACCCATATCGTTTACAATAACCAAACCGGCTACCATTACAAAGCCTAAAGCAACCACTTCCGCAACTCGTGTTATAGGTTTTATCCAATCTTGTTTGAGAAGACCCAAAACGGCGCTAATCAACATACCGACCAAACTAACGGCCACAAAGAATACAAAGTTGGAAATATAAACACCCCAGCTAACATAATCGCGCATGGCTGTTACTCCCAAACCATCGCGGAGCTGAATAAAATAAGCAAAAACATACATTATTAAGCCTAGCGCAAGAAGCATTACCCAAAGTTCCAGACCACCATGCGATTGCATTGGGCGTAGAATATCCGCAGCATACTTATCAATTTTGCTTTTGGCTTCTTCCTTTGATAAAGAATTAGACATATCTTAAAATTTAATATTCAATTAATTAAATGTGCTCATCTTCCAATGTGGTTTTTCCTTCAAACTGGAAAGGGAATAAACGATTTTTAGCCGGCAAATAATAAACCCTGGGTTTGGTTCCCAATTCTGGCATAATCGTATAACCAGCATTGTCGCGAATAAGTTCGCTAAAACGTACAGTTTCGCCTGAAGTTCCATTGGTTACAGTATCTTCGTTCAGGTCGCCAAAATAATAAACTCCATTCGGGCAGGCAGAAACACAATAAGGCAATTTACCTTCTCTCAATCGGTCGGCACTAAACAAACACTTCGAAATAGTCCCTTTCTTTTGAGGAACATTTAATTCAACATTATAAAGCAAATCATCATCGCCTTCCACCTCTTTAGGCTCAAACCAATTAAAGACACGTGCTGAATAAGGACATGCGGCAATACAAAAACGACAACCTATGCAACGTTCATTATCAATTAATACAATTCCATCCTGGCGTTTAAAAGTAGCATCAACCGGGCATACTTTTGTACATGGCGGATTATCGCAATGGAAACAAGGTTTTGGCATAAAATAAGGTGCAGAATTCCTATCATCCTGCATACGCAAAACATTGATATGGTGCTGTTCTTCGCGCAAATGGTGAGCATTCTGGCATGCTGCCATACACATGCGGGCATTGCGGCATTTCGAAAGATCGATAACCATAGTCCAATGCTTTCCTGCTAAACCCTCTCTGCCCTGTTGTTGTATAGCAGTTTGATACTCATCTTTTTCGACGGGAGCTAGAGAATTTATATCCACTTCGGCCAATTCGCCATTCTCTGTCAAAACTTTAATCTTTTGTTCAGTTTCCGACAATGAATCTTCAATATGAGGAACTTTAGGATGACCTTTTCCACCTTCATAAGCAAAACCAGCATATGTGGCAGCACCGGCAGCCACAGCTCCCAAACCAATCAAAGATCCTGTTTTTAAAAAATCGCGTCTCGATTTGCTTTCCTTATTCTTTTCAGACATAAATCTTGTATTATTTTATATGAAATTTTGCAAAAAATTTAAATAAGACTCAAATTTGAATAAACCTTTTTTTGTTTTCCAAAATTAGCAGGAATTCCGGTATCAGCAAAAATTTAAGTAATTAATTACTTCAATATCTTTTTTCTTGAAGTAAAATTCAATTAATTTATATAATCAAATGAAGGTATAACAATATATTTGCGATCTTGAGCATAAGCCCCAAAATAACCAATAGCATTTCCAGTAAGGTTTGAAATAGGATTACCTGGAGCAATAATAAAAGGGGAATCACTCTGGCTCAATACAAGCATATAGCTATAATTTGCCTCATCGATACTTGAAAGTTGCACACAGATTGTATCTAATGGCTGCATCTCGTATCCCATAATAAATTGAAAGGTTGGAATTCCATTGAAAAATAAATCGTCACTTACAATAAACCCTTCATAAAGTGAATCGTTATTAAAAACATCAATTCGATAGTAATTTGCATCATCAATGGGATCGGAAAAATGCACTTTTAAGGCATAAGCTATTTCATCATTGCGCATAAACCCTCTCTCAGATACAACCACTTCGATAGAATCTATTAGTACAACTTGGGGCATATTAGAGACAGAGTTCACGGTTATTCCTTCCCAATCAATTTCGAGTTGATACTCTACTCCTTCTTTACCAATAAAATCTTCATTTCTATAAACTCCATCTTCAATCTTATGAAAAGGATAAGCATCGCCTTCAGGAGTTTTCATCCTAACATTTGCATTATTTAAATTTTGGTAAGGTTCTGCTGAAAACAAAGGATTAGATTTTGATAAACGCACAACTGATTGCTTGTTAAGATTACTTACTATGGCTTCAACAACTAGTTTATCTTCAGTATGATTCAAATCCAATTCAATAATCTTTTCGCAAGAAGCAAATACAAATAGCAAAGAAATAATTGCTCCGATTTTATATGTAAATAAACTCCTCATCAGAAATTAAAATTATAAGTAATAGATGGAATTATTTTAAAAAGTGAAAGTTGCACGGCTTGTAAAACATCAGAATTGGATTCGCTAGGTTCAAAAGTAATTGAATAGGCGTTCTCGCGGTTGTAAGCATTGTAAATCGAGAAATTCCAACTCGAACGAAATCGTTTTCTTTGTTGAACAAAATCTCCAGATTCAGTATCAATCACGGTTTTGTATTCCTTGTTTTTCAATGTAAGACCTATATCCATCCGATGATAATCTGGCATTCTGTAAGCATTTCTATCTGAATAAAGCAAAATATCCTGACTACTGATAGTATATTTTCCTTCGGGAAAAGTAACCGCATTTCCTGTATAATAAACCCATGTTCCTGAAAACTGAATTCGCGAATTTAACTGATACATAGCAACTATTGAGAAATCGTGAGTGCGATCCTGTTTAGCAGGATACCAATCGAAGTTGTTTATCTCTTCAAAAAGGCGCTCAGTTTTTGATAAGGTATAACCAATCCATCCTGTTAATCTGCCTTTTCGTTTCTTGAAAAAGAGTTCCATTCCATAAGCACGACCTTCACCAAAAACTAAATCACCTTCAACCATTGGATTCAATGTTACTTGAGCATCAATTTTATAATCGATCAAATCTTGCATATCCTTATAGTACGCCTCTAATGAAAATTCATAGGTATTTTGACCAAAATTACGATAATATCCAAATCCAAATTGGCTAGAAGAAGAAGGTTTTACATTATTACTACTCGGTAGCCAAATATCTGTAGGCGATTCGCTCGACGAATTGCTAAGCAGATGCATATACTGCTTTGTATAGGAATAAAACGCTTTTATTGATGAAACTGAATTGATAATCCATGTTCCATTTAAGCGTGGTTCCAATCCATTATAATCAATTACCTTTTCCCATTTATCGTAAACATCAGTTCCAATAATATCTCCAGAAGAATTAAAAGAATATATATTTCCAGGGCCTAATTGTGTAAAATGGGAAAACCTTAATCCATAGTTGAGGCTAAATGATTGAGATAATTTTCTTTCGTTTGTTAAATAGATGGCAGTTTCAAGCGCATAACGTTTTTCAACATCGAGCGAATTAAACAATTCATTTTCAGCAGAATTCAAATCACCGGGATTCATAGTATGATGAATTGCATTTATTCCAAACTTCCACGTACTATGATCGTTATGATAAAACTGATAATCGTGCTTCAGATTATAATCGATGATATGAGAACCTATTTCCACTCGGCCATCTTTAGGTCCCGCCAATATCTGATAGCTGTATTTACTATAAATAAAAGAAGTATTGGAAAATAGCTTCGGATTAAAAATATGATTCCAACGAGTTGTAGCAGTGATATTTCCCCAGTCAAAACCAAAATGTTCGTCGAAGCCAAATTTATCTCGTCCAAAATAACCTGAAACAAACAATCGATCTTTATCTCCTATCCTTAGATTTCCTTTAGCATTTAAATCGTAAAAATACAATTGTGCATTTTGGATAGCTTCCTCGTTAGAAAAAACTGTAAACAAATCGGCATATGTTCTCCGTCCGGAAACAATAAAAGAGCCTTTATCTTTAACTATTGGCGATTCGATGGTTAGCCTTGAAGAAATAAGTCCTATTCCGCCATTAACGCTCAAACGTTTAGCATTTCCTTCTTTCATTTTAATGTCTAAAACCGAAGAGAGTCGACCACCGAACTCGGCACCCATTCCACCTTTATACAATTTAACATCACGTAGGGCATCTGAATTAAAAATAGAAAAGAAGCCCATCATATGCGAAGCGTTGTAAACAGGAGCTTCATCCAGCAAAATTAAGTTTTGATCGCTGCTTCCACCTCTTACATAAAAACCCGAGCTTCCTTCACCCGCGGATTTTACTCCAGGCATAAGCTGAAGCGTTTTAAATACATCCCTTTCTCCGAAAAGAACAGGAATACTTTCGATTTCTTTAATACTCACGCTAGCGACAGTCATTTCGTTAGCACGAATATTTTTATCTTCTCTTTCTGCAATTATCTCAATTTCAGAAAGTTGTTCCGTAATAGGTTTTAATTCAATATTGAATACAGTATTTGTATTTACATTCAAATTAATACTTTGAGCTTTATAACCAATGTAGCTATATATTAAGGTGTATTTTCCCTCAAGCAGCTCTAGTGAATAAAAACCATATGCATTTGTTGAAGCACCTATTCCACTCTTATTCAAAAGACTAAGAGTTGCACCTGGTAAATCTTCGCCAGTTTGAGCATCTTTAATAGCTCCACTAATGATATAGCTATTCGACTGAGCAAAAAGCAAATGAAAGCTTAATAGCCCAAACAAAAGAAGAAAATACCTCATAGGAAAGAAGTCTATTTATTAGTTTTTAAGAAGTTCAACATTAATCCAAAAGTTAATGGGCATACTCATTAAATACATATCCCTCATTTTCTGGGGATCAACATTGGATTGTTGCTGGGCTTGCGGGACTCGGTTCATTCCTCTATATCGGCTTGATCTTCTTCCACCTCTACGACTGCCGGCAAGATTAGGTTTTTTAAAAGCACCCGAAATAATACCTATATTCAAATTATCAATTGCTTCAAACCCTCCTTTTTTAATTTTATCTAAACGAATTGCTGCATAATAATTCAAGCTACCATATTCTCCTGGTATTAGATGAAAAGCAAATCCTTTTTCCAAATCATTCTCTGCAGGTTCTTCTTTTTCGTTTGCTACAAATAGAGCAAATTTATCAACATCCTTAATTTGAGATTCCAATTCAAGCTTTCCAGCTACGGCATCATTTTCCTTCTCTTCTTTACTAAAGAGTTTGGCCTGAAAAAGTTGATCGGTCTTCCCAATAGGATAGTTAAACCACATATCTCTGTTTTTCTTTCCTAATGTATCAATATAAATATAAAACCCTGATTGTATGATTTTTAAAACCGACGGACGACTTAAAGCCTCTAAACGAATATACAAAAACTCTTTATCGTTAGAAATTGCATAACGAATAGCACTATTATTATCAAAACCGATATACTGAATTTCACTTTTCATTTTACTCTCGGCCACCGATTTATATACGGGGCCTCTGCTACACGCAGCAAAAACAAGTACTGAGAATAAAAAAATAATGCTTAGTTTGTGAAAAGAAATAAGTCTCATGATTTTTATTTTAAATAATTCGAATGTGTTTTATAAAGTCAGGCAAATATACAGGCAATTTGCTTTAAATTATATAAATGAATCTTAAAATTGGACATAAAAAAAACCGGTATTTCCGGTTTTTTTACAAATTTACTGAATTCCTATTAAGATAGTTCATGGATTACTAATCCACTTCTAAGCTTAGGTTCGAACCAAGTTGTTTTAGGTGGCATAATATTGCCCGAATCGGCAATATTGATCAGTTGCTTCATAGACACAGCAAACAAGGCAAAAGCCACGCGCATTTCGCCGCTATCAACACGATTTTTTAAAGCTGTTAATCCACGAATCCCACCTACAAAATCGATTCTTTTCGAAGTTCTAAGATCTTTAATATCCAAATGCTTGCCTAAAATTTGTTCAGAAAGAATAGTAACATCTAATACACCAATCGGATCATTATCATTGTAGGTTCCTTTTTTAGCATTTAAACTGTACCATTTTCCATCAAGGTACATTGAGAACTCGTGAAATTTTTCAGGTTTAAAAATTTCTGTACCCTTTAATTTCAAATCAAAATCGATGGCCAATTTTTCTAACAGTCCTTTGCTTGATAAACCATTTAAATCTTTTACAACACGATTATAATCAATAATTTTTAATTGATTATCTGGAAAATGAACAGCTAAAAAATAATTAAACTCCTCATCGCCGGTATAATTTGGATTTGCTTTACGCTTTTCAACTCCAACCAATGCAGCAGCAGCTGTTCGATGATGACCATCAGCAACATAAGTATATGGTACTTTATCTTTAAAAAGCTGCTCTAAGCGCTTATTAACATCATCTTCGTTAATTACCCAAAAATGATGTCCAAAACCATCTTCTGCAACAAAATCGTATGTGGCAGTTTGATTCTTAACTATATTTTCTACAATTTCGTCAATATCGGCAACTGCCGGATAAGCAAAAAATACGGGCTCAATATTTGCATTGTTGATACGCACGTGAATCATCCTGTCTTCTTCTTTATCAGGCCTGGTCAGTTCGTGTTTTTTGATAATTCCATTCAAATAATCATCAACAGAAGCTGCTCCTACAATACCATATTGAGTTCGGCCATCCATAGTTTGAGCATAAATGTAGAATTTTGGTGTTTCATCTTGAACTAACCAGCCTTCTTTTTTAAATTTATTATAATTTTCAACTGCTTTATTGTATACTTCTTGTGCATGCACATCCATGCCAGAAGGACAATCAATTTCAGAGCGAGTAATATGCAAAAGGGAAAAAGGATTCTCATTTGCCATTACAGCAGCTTCTTGAGAGTTCATAACATCATAAGGTAAGGCGGCTAAATTTTCGACAATATCTTTTCTAGGGCGAAAGCCTTTAAATGGTTTTAAAATGGCCATGTTTTGATTAGAATTTGGAATTAAAATTTCTTTAATTAATACGTATTGTGCTCATCTACAATATCTTCATCATTAGAATCCGAACGACTTACTGAAGAATGGGATGGGCTATGCTCACGCTGTATTGATCCAATAAGCGCTCCTAGCATTTTTGTTAGTTCCATTAAATAATTTCTGCTAGTTTCTTCCTGTTCTTCACTAAAATAATTAAGCTTCGATGCAACAGTTGTGAACATAACACACTGACGAATAGATGTTTTTGCTTCTTTTAAGTGAAAAACAAACTGAGTCTTGTTTTTTGAAGAACCTTCAGCAATCTTTCCAGATATATTCATTGCTGTATCGACAAATGATTTTACTAAATGACTGCTTTCGGAATTAGGAAACATCTCGGTATTGACCTGTACCCATATATAATAATCTAGGGCTTTTTGATATACTCGAAGATCTTCGAAACGAAAAAAAGACGGGGAATAATTGGAGTTGTCCATAGTTATATATTATTAGATAGCATAGATTGACAATTATCCTATCAAGTCTATCTTTGTTAGTTTAGTTTGTATTCTGAGTTCCCTTCCTTAATAAATCCAACTATCTGCTTCGCTGCAGCTACACCAGCATTAATGTTTGCCTCCGCAGTTTGTGCACCAGATTTTTTTGGTGTAAAGAAAAACCGTCCTCTATAATCTCTGGTAATTTCTTCTTCACAATCCGGAATCAGATCGCTAAGATACGTAAAATCAGATCGCAATGCAAATATTTTTAATAAGTCTTTTTCATCAATAACTTCTTTGCGAGCCGTATTCACCAAAGTTGCTCCAAAAGGCATTAAATTTAGCAAGTCATAATTAATAGATTTTCTTGTTTTATCATTATTTGGGATATGCAAACTGATGTATTGACAATGACGATATAATTCCTCAGCCGAATGAAAAACCTTAACTCCATCCGCTTCAATAACCTCATCTTTAACAAAAGGATCGTAAGCAAATACTTCCATACCAAAGCCTTTGGCAATATTTACAACATAGCGTCCAACATTGCCATAAGCGTGAATACCAAGCTTCTTGTTTTTCAATTCTGTTCCTGCTTTACCATTGAATTGATTTCTTGCCTGAAAAACCATCATTCCTAAAACTAATTCAGCAACGGCATTTGAATTTTGACCAGGAGTATTCATAGCAAGTACATTATTTGCAGTGGCAGCTTCCAAATCAATATTATCGTAACCCGCTCCTGCCCTTACAATTATTTTTAAATTTGGAGCTGCTTCAATTACTTCTTTTGTTGCTTTATCGCTTCTGATTATAAGGGCATTAGCATCTTTTACCGCTGCTAGTAACTCAGATTTATCTGTATATTTTTCGAGAGTAGCGAATTCAAATCCTGCATCCTCAATAATTTGCTTTATTTGCTTAACAGCTTCCGGAGCAAAAGGTTTTTCCGTTGCAACTAGAACTTTTGTCATGACTTAATTTTTTAATTGATAAAATGAAAATTAATGCTTTGCTTCAAACTCTTTCATAAGTGCAACCAATGCTTCAACACTTTCTTTTGGAAGCGCATTGTAAGTTGATGCGCGAAATCCGCCAACTGAGCGATGTCCTTTTAATCCCATCATATCATTTTCGCCAGCCAGATCAAGAAATTCTTTCTCAAAAGCTTCATATCCGTCATTCATTATAAAACAAATATTCATTCTTGAGCGGTCGGTAGTATCTTTTATTGTTGGTTGAAAACATTTATTACGTTTAATCTCATCATAAAGAAAATTGGCTTTTTCAATATTTCTTTTTTCCATAGCTTCAACTCCGCCTTGTGCTTTCAACCATCGTAAAGTTTGTAGTGCTGAAAATATTGGCAATACAGGAGGTGTATTAAACATAGATTCTGAATCTATATGAGTCTGATAATTCATCATAGTTGGAATTGGACGTTCCACATGGCCCAAAATATCATTACGAATTATCACGAAAGTAACACCTGAAGGAGCAAGATTTTTCTGTGCGCCGCCATATATCATGGCATATTTTGAAACATCAATAGTGCGGCTAAAAATATCGGAAGACATATCAGCTACCAAAGGCACTTTACAATCGAAATCTTCGAATATCTCTGTTCCGTAAATTGTATTATTTGTTGTAATATGGAAATAATCAGCATCTTCGGGAACGGAATATCCTTTAGGGATATAGTTATATAATTTATCTTTTGAAGAAGCAACTTCTACGACTTCACCAAAATATTTAGCTTCTTTTAAAGCCTTAGCCGCCCAAGCTCCCGTATTCAGATATGCTGCTTTTTTATTCATAAGGTTAAAAGGAAGCATTAAAAACTGAGTGCTTGCTCCTCCTCCCAAAAAAAGAACACTATAATTATCAGGAATATTCAATAATTCTTTAAAGAGACTTTTTGCTTCATCAACTACTGCAATGAATTGCTTACTTCGGTGAGATATTTCTAAAACTGACAAACCAGTACCATCAAAATCTTGGATACCTTTAATAGTTTCATCTATGGTAAATTGTGGAAGAATTGAAGGGCCGGCAAAAAAATTGTGTTTTTTCATCTTTATATTATATATTTTATTATTATTTTATTGCAACATATTTATTAATGATTAATCATTTTGAAATCCAGATAATTATATTTTAATGATTAATTATTAATTTAATGAATCACAGTTTTATCCGATAAGCAAAATTAAGTATTATTCGATGATTAAATAACAATTTTTTCGAATATTTAAGCATTTTTTCCACGTTTTTTTGAAAAATTCCAGTTTATTCCATCTATTTTACATAAAATCAAAAATCTTCTGAATTATATAGATTTTATTAAGGAAACATTCTAAACAGTTTTTTATTAGACCATATTTTATATATTTGTGTTGTTGAAAATAAAAGAAATATTATGATAAATACTATTGAAGTTTCCGGAACCATTACAAAAAAAGAATCGCTCGTTTCTGTAAACCCAGAAATAAGCAACAATGCATTAATACTTGAAACCGCTCACGCTTTTCCCGGTTATCATGGTATAGTACCTGAAGAAGAAGTACCGGGGTCATTATTTTTGATTACAAAAAAGAAGTATCCAAAAGATGCGATAATTCGTTCGGCGATGGCATTCAAAAAATCCTTGAAAATGGATTTTGATATGGTAGCATCTCAAGTTACTTTACAAAATAATGATGTTGATGCCATTAGGATTAAAGGATTGAACAATTATACTAATCTCTATCAACTAATTCAGGCTTTATACGATGAAGGTTATCGTTTTCAAAAATCTAAGAAAGTTAAAGAGTTTACAAGTATAATTATAGTAGATAAAGAATCTCTTTTGGTAGAAATAGAGCCGGGTTTTTATCATGATAAAAATGATAACGAAACTTATTATTTTGCTATCGAAGAAGAATTGAAATGGTATGCTTTTGAAAAAGCTATCATCGATATTAAATACAATACAGATGATAATAATTTTGATGCTGCTTTGGCAACTTTTTATCGTGCAAATGGTTTGGTCGATGTAGTTCGAATTTATAAAAAAGACATAAGCCTGGAAGAATTGAAAAAGATAAAAGACAAATTGTGTAGCTATATCCACGCTTAAAAGCAATAAATATCATAGATTTAAGGCTTCTTTCGAAGCCTTTTTTTATGAAATAGCCATAAATGAACATTACCAAATGAAATGATATTAAATTCCTAATGGCGTATTCCATCTGGCCGAACAAAAAAATCAATATCAGCTGAAAATTAAATAGCTTTGCACTATAAAAATTAAGAAAGATGAGCTTATTAAATATTTTTCAAATTACTAATAAATTTATGACAGACTTTCTAGCACGTTTAAACATTTCCGGCGAGAGTGCCAGTATTTTTGCTAGCTTCAGTTTATTGCTAATAAGCATTCTTATTTCTATTCTCCTTTTTTATATAACCCGATTGGTCTTAACAACATACATTTCCAAATATATTAGCAGTTCCAAAACCCATTGGGACGATTATTTATTAGAGCATCGTATATTTCATAAAGCTTCTTTCTTGATTCCTGCTTTTTTTATTGGTTGGACCATAACTCCAATTTTTAGTGAATTGGAAGGTGCTAAAAATCTGTTATTGCTAATTATAACAGTCTACAAACTAATCATTGTTGCCACTATTATCAACGCAATTCTGGATACTGGTGTACAAGTTTACAACGATCAATCATCAAGTAAAAAATTACCTGTAAAAGGTTTAGCACAAATCATAAAACTATTTGTTTGGTTGGTAACATTGATTTTTATTATCAGCACAATTATTGATAAAAACCCTCTGAGCATATTTGCCGGGCTTGGTGCCGTATCGGCGATTTTACTTTTAGTTTTTAAAGATCCAATTTTAGGGTTTGTAGGCGGAATTCAATTGGCGGCCTTCGATATGGTTAAGGAAGGCGATTGGATAAGCCTACCAAAATACGATGCCGACGGAACCGTAAAGGATATATCCATCTCTACTGTTAAAGTACAAAATTGGGATAATACCATTAGTACTTTGCCTACTTATGCACTTATTTCTGATTCAGTTAAAAACTGGAGAGGAATGGAAGAATCTGATGGTAGACGTATTAAGAGATCTGTTCTTTTGGATACACATAGCGTGAAATTTTGCACTCCTGAAATGCTGGAGCGCTTTTCGAAATTCGAATTTTTAGGTGATTATATAATCAAAACTGAGGAGAGCCTTCAAAAACAAAACAAAGATAGAAAATCTGATACCAGCTTGTTGATTAATGGATTACGTCAAACAAATATCGGTGTCTTTAGAGCTTATTTGAATAATTTTCTTTCAAATCATCCACTGGTAAACCATGAAATGCTTACAATGGTCAGACAACTGTCTCCGACCGAAAAAGGGATACCAATGGAAATTTATGTCTTTAGCAAAATTAAAAGCTGGGTGGAATATGAAGGCATTCAATCGGATATTTTCGACCATATACTGGCCGTTGTTCCCGAATTTGAATTATCCGTTTTCCAAGAACCAAGTGGAGCCGATTTCAGGAGAATTTTAAAATAATTAAACTTTTTTCAAAAAACACTTGACAAATTAAACTAACTGCCGTATCTTTGACCGAACGTTCAGTCAAAAGAGTATGTGCCCAAGAACAAGTCATCAGTTTGAAGATATTCGCAAGGAAAAAAGACATTTAATCCTTGAATCAGCGCTGGTGATTTTTGCCAAAAAAGGTTATCATGGAGCATCCATCTCAATTATTGCTAGCGAAGCGGGAATTTCTAAAGGACTTATCTACAATTATTTTAAGAGCAAAGAAGACATCTTAAAAGAAACACTTATTGGCGGTTTTGAGCATATATTTCAACACTACCGTTTCGATCCCCAAACCTTTACGCCAAAAGAATTTGTTAACTTAATCGAACTTACTTTTGATCTACTTGAAAAAGATCACTCCCATTGGAAAATCTACTTTTCGGTATTGATGCAAACCGAAGTTATGGAAATTATTCAGGATAAATTAATGGATATCCTATTTCCGATTATTGAGGATTTCAAAGCTTACTTTAAAAAGTTAGGTTATGAAAAACCTTTGGAAGAAGCACGCTTTTTCGGAGCTATTATCGACGGATTAAGCTTAAGTTACATTACTGATCCTGAAAATTTTCCAAAAGAATATTGTATAAATCGTTTAAAATCAATCTATAATTTACCTTTATAATGAAGTATAAAATTTTAATCTTATTTACAGTTTTGTTTATCGGTCAAGTGAGCCTTAAAGCTCAAACCGATGAAAGAGCTAAAGAAATCGTGCGAAAAGCACAAAACATAACTCTGGGAATTAACAGTAGTTCTACGATGACTATGAATATAATCCGACCGGAATGGAATCGATCGGTGACGATGCAAAGCTGGTCGATGGGAACAGATTACTATATCATTTACATTACGGCCCCTGCCCGCGATAAAGGACAAGTTTTCCTTAAACGCGAAAAGAATATGTGGAATTGGATGCCAACAATTGGTCGAATGATTAAAATTCCTCCAAGTATGATGATGAGCTCATGGATGGGTTCCGATTTTAATAACGATGAGTTAATGAAAGAAAGTTCGCTCATTGTTGATTATACCCACAAAATTGTTGGCGAAGAAAATGTGGATGGCTATGATTGCTATAAAATCGAACTTATTCCCCTACCCCAGGCTCCCGTTGTTTGGACCAAAGTGTTTATGTGGATATCGAAAGAAAAGGATTTTGCCCTTAAATCTGAATTTTATGGTAAAAATGAGGAGTTGATAAATCAACAATTCGCAAGCGAAATTAAAATGATGGACGGTCGGCTTTTGCCTTCAAAAATGGTAATGGAACCTGTTCAAAAACCAGGACATCAAACCATACTACTCATCGAAAAAATTAAATTTAACGACCCAAGTATAAATGAGCGTATGTTTTCTCAGCAAATGATGAAACAAATTCGACCTAATTAATAAAGCCTATGAAACGAGCAAGTAAAAAATCATCATTTATTACACTCAAGGAAATAATTAATTTCTACTTGCGACTTCCATCTGACCAAAATATAAAATTATAAACAGATGAACACACTATTCAAAATAGCTTGGCGAAACTTATGGCGCAATAAAAAGCGATCGCTTATCACCATTGTCTCCATTTTTATGGCGGTTCTTTTATCCGTATTTATGCGATCCATGCAATTAGGTTCTTACGGGAATATGACCAAAGCAGGTATTTCGCAAGTGGGATATATGCAAGTGCAAGGAAAAGGGTATTGGGAAAACCAAAGCCTAAACAAAGCCATCGTATATTCCAAGGAGCTGAAAGAAAAAATCAACGAAGTTGAAAATGTTAAAAGTCAACTAGTACAATTACAAAGTTTCAGTTTGGCTTCAGCGGAAGATAAAACGAAAGGCGCTCTGATAATTGGTGTAGTTCCAGAAATCGAAAATGAACAAAGAGGTCTTGCCAAAAAATTGGTATGGGGAAGCTATCTTTCAAATGATGATAAGGGCGTTTTAATTGCACAGGATTTGGCTCGTTATTTGGGCATTATTCAAGTCGATAAAGAAATTGTTTATTCGGCCGACAGTCTGGAGCAAACAACAATTGAACATATTACTCTTCTCAAAGATACCTTAGCAATTATTGGCTCCGGTTACCAAGGCATTACAGCTGCAGCTATCTATCCCGTAAAAGGTATCTTGAAATTTGGCACTCCTCAGGAAAATGGCAGCTTGATTTATATGACCCTCGAAAATGCCCAATATACGTTTTCGCCTTTTGTTCCTAACTTAGTTACTTCTGTTGCAATCGAACTTTTTGATAAAGATGAGATAGAAGAAACTCGTATCGAAATTCAATCGATAGTAGGCGATAAATACGATGTAATGTTATGGGGCGAAATGTTGGTAGAATTAGTTCAAAGCATTCAATCCGATAATGTAGGTGGAATAATTATGCTAGGAATTATATATATGATTGTTGGATTTGGACTTCTGGGAACTGTTTTAATGATGACTATGGAAAGACGT
The DNA here is from genome assembly GCA_027858955.1 of Bacteroidales bacterium. Taxonomy (GTDB): domain Bacteria; phylum Bacteroidota; class Bacteroidia; order Bacteroidales; family UBA12170; genus UBA12170. The sequence goes on along the minus strand of JAQIBR010000125.1, from coordinate 5,466 downwards.
CGTGAAATGGCTGTTATGATTTCCGTAGGACTCCAACGCAGTCGACTTGCTATAATCCTTACGGTTGAATCAATTATTCTGGCAATTCTGGGCGTGATTGCAGGAATCCTGATAAGTTATCCTTTTATATATTACCTGTTCCTCAACCCGATTCCTTTAGAAGGCGAAATGGCAGAAATGATGACCAGTTTCAATATGGAACCCATCATTCCATTCTCGATGGACTTTTCCATTTTCTACAATCAAGCTTTGGTTATCTTTATTTTGGCATTATTGATAGCACTCTATCCGCTTTTTACAGCCTTCAGATTACAATTAATTAAAGCATTTAATAAATAAACCGCGAATTATGATAATACAAATCTCTTGGAAAAATGTTTGGCGAAATAAAGCAAGAAGTCTTGTGATTATGAGTGCTATAACAATTGGTTTATTCGGAGGAATATTTTCTTATGCTGTGATGTTAGGCGGAACAATGCAGCGTCTCGACAGCGCCATAAAAAATGAAACCGCCAACCTTCAATTGCACAATCCTGCATATCTACTCGAAGACGACATTAAAAATTCTATAGAAAACCCACAAGAATACATTCAGTTTATAGAGCAATTACCTGAAGTGCAAGGTATTTCAGACAGGCTAAAATCTACGGCAATGATTAGTACTGCTTATGGTTCTTCGGGTGTTATATTAAACGGCGTTTATCCCGAAAAAGAAATCAAAACTACACGACTTTTTGAATCGATAACTGATGGTGAATACTTATTGGAAAACGATCAAATTCCAATTGTTATTGGAGATAAATTGGCAAAAAAATTAAATGCCGATGTTGGAGATAAACTTATCCTTTCCGCACCAAGTATTGACGGTGAAGTAGCTTATGGTGCTTATATTTTAAAAGGTATTTACGATACTCAAAACGATATGTTTGACGGGATGCAGGCTTTTATCAAAAAAGGCGATCTTGCAGAATTAGTTGGTATTGAAGAAAATACGACTTCTGAAATTGCAATTAGCCTTTTCGACACAGAATTAAGCGATGAATTTACTGCAAAACTTAGCGATAAATTCTTATCTAAAATTGAAAATAAAAGCATTGTAATTCGCACCTGGAAAGAGATTGATCCTTTGATTGGAATGATGGTTGATAATATGAGTTATTTCGGTTGGCTTTTTGTCGTGATTATTCTTATAGCACTCATATTTGGCATAATAAATACGATGCTGATGGTAGTTCTGGAAAGAGTTCGAGAAATCGGAATGCTGATGGCTATTGGAATGAATAAAATTCGCGTATTTGCAATGATTATGTGGGAAACTGTTTTCCTTTCTATAACGGGCGGAATAATTGGGATGCTTTTTAGCCTGGGATTCATTACGTATTTTAAAACTTATGGAATGGATTTTAGTATGATCGCGGAAGGTATGAACTCATTAGGATTTAGTTCAGTTATCTATCCTGAAGCACCTTTGTCCTTTTATTTTGAAGTATCGATAATGATAGTTATTACAGCAATTTTAGCATCCATTTATCCGGCTTTAAAGGCTTTGAAATTACATCCTGCGGAAGCAGTAAGAGAGTAAAAAAGAGTGATGAGTTAAGAGTTAAGAGTAATGAGTTCAATATTTAAAATTAAAATATTATGTCAATTATAAAAATAGAAAATCTGCATAAAACATATAACGAAACACAAGTACCAGTTCATGCAGTTCGGGGAATAGATTTAGAATTTCAGGAAGGTGAATTCACCGCAATTGTTGGTCCTTCGGGATGTGGTAAAACAACCTTTTTAAATATGGTTGGGGGATTAGACAAACCATCTGAAGGAACTGTTATCATCGAAGGGAAAGATATTGCTCTTTTAAGCTCGCGTCAATTGATTGATTATCGCCTGCAAAATATTGGCTTTGTTTTTCAATCGTACAACCTGATTCCAGTGCTCACTGCCGGGGAGAATATTGCTTTTATTATGGAGCTTCAAGGCAAATCGAAGAAAGAACGCACGGAACGTGTGAAAGACCTTTTGGAGCAAGTTGGCATAGGCGAAAAAATTGATGTCCGTCCAGGGCAGTTATCAGGCGGTCAGCAACAAAGAGTAGCTGTAGCTCGCGCTTTGGCATCTAAACCTAGATTTATTTTAGCCGATGAACCAACAGCAAACCTAGATTCTAAAGCCACTGAAGAATTATTGGATATGATGGCAGAAATGAATCGTAAGTACAATATCACGTTCGTTTTTTCTACGCACGATCAACGTGTAATTAACCGTGCCGAGCGATTGATTACATTAACCGATGGGCAGGTAACAGAAGATATTAGTATTGATAGATAAATATAAACTTAGCGCCTTCGCGCCTTTGCGAGATTGTTTTTTATGAGTTAGATTTTACAGAGAACCACTTAGAAGGCACTGAGGCACGCTATGAAATTCAACCAAATGACAAAAATGATGTTTCTCGCAAAGACGCAAAGACGCAAAGTAGTTTTTCACAATATTGAAGTATCAAATATTTTACTTCTCCTTTTATTATTTGCTACTTTGTCAACATTCGCACAAAGCAAATTCACCATCGATGGCCGTGTAGAAGGAATGCCCGTATTCTGGAAACTACAAGGCGAAGATTTAAGTGCTATTGGCATGGATGCCGAAAAACTGTACAGTTATAGCAGCCTTAACAATCGGCTAAATCTCAATTGGTATGCAAGCGACAAAATACATTTCCAAATGGGAGTTCGTACAAGCTATGTTTTTGGCGATTTAGTTTATGAGATAAACAGCAAGCTCGACGGACTTTACAATAATATGAACACCGAAGATCCGGGCTGGATGAATTTAACTCATGCCTGGCACGAAGATAATAATGGAGTTCTCTTTTCCAATATCGACCGCCTCTTTTTTCAATACAATGGAGAAAAGGTAAGTTTAACCATAGGCCGACAACGCATCAATTGGGGCATCAATATGGTTTGGCAACCCAACGATATTTTCAACAGTTTTAATTACCTCGATTTTAATTATCCTGAACGACCCGGTAGCGATGCAGTGCGTTTTCAATACTTTACAGGAATGACTTCATCTTTAGAATTGGCCTATAAAATTGATGGTAAGGATCAATCAACCTTTGCAGCCAAATACGCTTTTAATCAATGGAATTACGATTTTCAGTTTATGGGTGGAATGATGAATGACGAATATTGGGTTGGAGGTTTTGGTTTTTCAGGAAATATAGGAGGAGCCGGTTTCAATGGCGAAGCTTCTTATTATTTCCCTAAATCAGATATCCCAAACTTAAACGAAGCTTTAATCGCTTCATTGGGGGCAAACTATATGTTTAAAAACAGTTTGTTTATCAATGTTGGTGGCTTATTAAATTCGGCAGGTTCTACCGAGAAGGTTTCTCGTTCGATGTTTACGATGATGGAAAACATCTCGGCCTTGGATTATACCCAGTCAATGGCAGCTCTTTTTGCAAGTGCCTCTTACCCTATTACACCTTTAATCAATCTCGATTTCTCTGGGATGATGAATCCATTTGATGGCTCCTTTTATATTGGTCCATCTCTTAATTTCTCTCTTAGCGATAACGTAAGTCTCTATTTTATTGCCCAAACCTTTTGGGGAGAAGAAGGGTCGGAATATGGAGATATTGGTCAGATGTATTTTAGCAGGTTGCAGTGGAATTTTTAGAAACCGGATTAATTTTAATAGCAAAAACAATCTCTTATTCATTTTGAGACCTTTTTTTATCCTACTCGCGTGCGTTTAGTTTCTCCAAAATTGAACTCTACCTGAATCCCCAATTATTTTAAAAATCTAAATCCTTCTTACATAATTAAAAAACAGTATTTTTGATATAAGTCTGACAAAATCAGAGTCCTTCAATATCAGAGTTGGAAAAGGTTCAGAAATGAAAAAACTATGGAATGAATAATTTAACAAAGAATGGATTAATATTTCTGGCATTGTTGGTGCTGCTTGGCGTAGGGTCGTCAATCCAGAACAAAACAGAAAATACGGCTATGCAGCTCGGACAAATTACCTGCTTTGTCTATCATCGTTTTGGTGATGAACGTTACCCATCTACCAATATTTCAATAAAGGATTTCAGAAAGCATCTGGAGTATTTAAAAAACAACGAGTATCGTGTGATTACCCTTGGTCAGGCGGTGGAATTCTTAAACAGAGGAAAACCCATTCCCGAAAAAACAGTGGCTCTGAGCATAGACGATGGCTATCAATCTTTTCTCGAAAATGGTATGCCTCTGCTTCGTGAATATGGATACAAGGCCACTTTATTTATCAATACGAATCAATTTGGGTCGGGCGATCTTCTTTCGGAAGAAGAAATCAGGCAGCTGATAAAAGAAGGAATTGAAATTCAGAACCATTCGCATTCCCATGCTTATTTTGTGAATTTAGACCCAAAGGAATTGGCGGAGGCCTTCAGAAATGATCTTTTAAAATCGCAAAGCATTTTTCTTGAAAAGTTTGGTTTTAAACCCAATCTCTATTCCTATCCTTACGGCGAATATACTCCCGATATGCAGGATATCCTAAAGAAGGAAGGCTACGTAGCTGCTATTGCCCAGAAGTCGGGGGTTATTTCATCCTTTAGCGATCCTTATGCCTTGCCGCGTTTTCCCGTGGCAGGAATTTTTGCAGGTATCGATGGTTTTATCCGAAAACTAAAAATGAAGTCCATGCCTGTTCAACTGCTTCAGCCTGTGAATCCGCTGCTTCAATCTACGAATAATCCTCCCACATTGCAGCTGAAAGTGATTGACCCGAGGATAATTAATTTAAACTCGATTCAGTGTTTTATTGGTGGGACTATGGAGGACGATTTTTCCTTTGATGCGAAAACAAATATTCTAAGTATCAAGGCCAGATATCCTTTAAATTCCAGAAGAACCTTGTATACCATTACTGCACAATCAGCAGCTATATCGGATGAATGGCACTGGGTTAGTTTTTTATGGATTAACAATAAAATAGAGGAATAGAAATTTCTGATAACGAAACTAGATTGTCCGTTTGCTCATTTTACATTAACCATTCTCATAATATGGTTGATAGTAGTAATGTAAATCAATATTTTAAATTTTATCAAGGCAGGCATAATTACCTACCTTGATAAAATATTATTAATAAAGGAAAAATATATACTTTATGCTTATGGACTCGAATTCTGAAAACCTCTAATTACCATCATGAGCATTTTAAAAATACAGGAAACCACACTTATTCAACTTTTGTTTTCCCAAACAGCTTATATGAATAATATAAAGTAATCAGTCCATAAATTATCGCCACTATGCCAAGTAAGTTAACAATAACTACTGCACTCTTAAACGGAACAAATAAAAAAATAAAACCAAATGCTATAAGAATAAGATTACGGATAATACCAATTTTCATATATTCAGGCTTGTGGTTAATTATAAACCACAAATTGCGTATTCCGAC
>JAQIBR010000109.1 GCA_027858955.1 Bacteroidales bacterium | reverse complement strand
TAAACAATATTGAAGATGCCGGCGATTTGTTCGAATTTAGAGAAATCCACTTGCTTCCATTGGTGAATGATGTAATTGAAAACTTTGAAAACAGACTTGCTGAAAAGAATATTCAAGTTAGTTTATTGATTGATGGAAAAGTGAAAGTAATTGGAAACGATAGTTTGCTTGCTTCCATTTTTCAGAACTTAATTGAAAATACCATCAATTATGCAGGTGAGAAAACAAACATAAACATTAAACAGTATACTGAAGACGAGCGATTCTATTATTTTAGTTATTCAGATACAGGCAAAGGAATTCCGGAAGAACATCTTCTGCGCATATTCGAACGCTTTTACCGTGCCGATGAAGGACGCATAAGAGAAAACGGAGGAACCGGTCTTGGACTTGCCATTGTAAAAAATGCTGTTCAATTGCACAAAGGCGAGATCTCAGTTAGGAATATGGCAGTACAAGGGTTGGAGTTTTTATTCAAATTGGCAAAGCATTGATTATCATTTATTAACAACTATTTAAATTTTTATCTTAAAAATACTATTTTTGTATTATAATGATTTGAAAAATAGATTTGCATGAAAAAACAACTGATATTTATTTCGCTAATTTTTTCTTTTTTATTCCTTTCTTGCCAAAACAATATAAATGTTGATCCTGCAAAACAATGGCCATCCTACAGAGGTTATTTTGCAAGTGGTATTCTTGATCAAGCTAATCTTCCTGAATTTTGGGACGTAGAAAAGTCGATTAACATAAAATGGACAGCAGATATTCCTGGTTTGGGATTGTCTAGTCCTGTTATTTGGGGCGATAAATTATTTATTACCACTGCTATAAGTACGGATGATAATACAGGATTAAAGCCTGGAATTTATGGCGATATATCACCAGTTAACGACACTTCTGCTCATCAATGGAAAGTTTATTGTTATGATAAGAATAATGGTGAAATGCTTTGGGAAAGAACTTCATATATTGGTGTTCCGAAAATAAAAAGACATCCTAAATCAACACATGCAAATTGTTCTGTTGCTACCAATGGAGAACAAATAATTGCCTTTTTTGGTTCCGAAGGATTATATTGTTACGATATGAAAGGACAGCTTTTGTGGCAAAAAGATTTCGGTATATTGAAATCTGTGTTTTTCCGAGCCGAATCAGCAGAGTGGGAGTTTTCAAGTTCTCCTATTATTTACAAAAATGTAGTGATTATTCAAAACGATGTGCTTGAAAATTCCTTTGTCGCCGCATTTGATGCTAAAACAGGCAAGCAATTGTGGAAAAAAGAAAGAGATGAATATCCTGGTTGGTGTACACCAAATATTTATCGTAATGGGGGTAAAGACATAGTGGTTCTGAATGGCTACAAACATCGAGGCGGATACGATTTTGAAACAGGAGAAGAAATTTGGAGAATGTCGGGAGGCGGTGATATTCAGATTCCTACACCCATCATTGGCAAGGATTTGATTTATTTCAATAGTGCTCATGGAAGAAGCTCTCCTATTCTGGCAATAAAGAAAAATGCCAAAGGCGATATTACTTTAAAAAAGGAAGAAAGCAGCAATGAATTTGTTCAATGGAGCATCCCGAAAGGAGGAGCTTATATGCAAACCATGATTCTTTACGATGGTCTTCTTTATAATTGCAAATGGAACGGAAATATTTTCTGCTATGACGCTATTACCGGAGAAGAAATATACAAAGAAAAGCTGGGGGATGTAAAAAGTTTTTCAGCGTCTCCTGTTATTGCTGATGGCAAGTTGTATATTTCTGATGAAGAGGGAATGGTTTATATAGTTCAAACAAGTAGAGACTTCAAACTTTTGGCATCTTATCCACTAGGCGATATTTGTATGACAAGCCCTGCTATTACAGAAAATATTATCTTTTTTAGAACGCAAAAGAAATTAATAGCCATTTCACAGAGTGAAGAGTGAAGTTTTATGCGTCTTAATGGAGATTTGCAAACTCAGGGCAACCTACTGTTATAGACCTGTGCAAAAACTAAAAAGAACCTTCATTCCGAACCTGTCTGGCGCGCCAACGCAGACAGGGCAGACAGGCGATGTGAGGAAAGGCAACACCCTCACCAAAGGTAATCTCAAAATCCTGAATATTAAACTTATATAAGATTTCTCACTTCGTTGCTAATGACAACTTAATTTAAATGGCTGTATGTTAAGTCTATACTAGAATTAATATCGAACAAGGAACACCGATAGTTCGACACCGCTCACTATGAAATAACGATTTTAGAAGGAATGACGATCAATAGAAAAACGCTATTTCTGAAATCAGCATTCGTTAATCGATATTCGATATTCACTTTTGTCATAACACTTTACGCACCTTTTTTAGGTGTTTAGACTCGAAATGAAAGATCAGGGGTTTTACAAAGCTCTTCTAATAAAAAACCCACCCAAAAATCAATGATTCTTGAGCGGGTAATATTTTTAATTTATCTCTATTTCTAACTAGATAGCATCAATAATAGAATTCAAAGTAACACTTGGTCGCATAGCTTTAGCAACCAATTCTTTATTTGGCTTATAGTATCCTCCCATTTCTGTTGCTTTGCCTTCGGCAGCAGCAATTTCGGATAATATCCTAGCCTCATTATCCTGAAGTCGTTTTGCCACTTCTTTAAACTTAGTTTGAAATTCAGTATCTTCGGTTTGCTCAGCTAATGTTTCAGCCCAATACATTGCAAGGAAAAAATGAGTACCGCGATTATCTATTTCACCGGCTTTTCTTGAAGGCGATTTTCTGTTTTCCAAATATTTCGCAACCGCTTTATCTAATGTAGTAGATAAAAGCATTGCACGCTTATTGTTGGTAGAATTAGCTAAATGCTCCAAAGAAACAGTTAAAGCTAAAAATTCACCTAAAGAATCCCATCTTAAATGTCCTTCTTTTACAAATTGCTGAACGTGTTTTGGAGCAGAACCACCGGCACCTGTTTCGAATAATCCACCACCTTTAAGTAAAGGAATTATTGATAACATTTTTGCGGAAGTACCTAATTCCAAGATTGGAAACAAATCGGTTAAATAATCTCTAAGTACATTTCCTGTAACAGAAATAGTATCTAAACCAGCTTGTACACGCGGAAGAGTGAACTTCATAGCTTCAACGGGAGACATTATTTGAATATCTAAACCTGTTGTATCGTGATCTTTTATGTAAGTATTTACTTTTTCGATTAATTTAGAATCGTGAACTCGAGCTTTATCTAACCAAAATATTGCAGGAACTCCGGTTGCTCTTGCTCTGCTTACACCCAAATTTACCCAATCTCTAATTGCTATATCTTTAACCTGAGAAGCTCTATAAATATCACCTTCTTCAACATTGTGAGTAAGTATAATATTTCCGTTTTTATCAACTACACGAATTGTGCCATCCGCCTGAGCCTTAAATGTTTTGTCGTGCGAACCATATTCTTCAGCCTTTTGAGCCATAAGTCCAACATTAGAAACATTACCCATTGTTGAAGGATCAAAAGCACCGTGCTCTCTAGAAAAGTCGATGATCTCTTGATACCATTCTGAGTAACATCTATCTGGAATAACTGCTTTTGTATCTTGAAGCTCACCCTTTGAATTCCACATTCCTCCGGAATCGCGAACAACATTTGGCATAGAAGCATCAATAATAATATCGTTACTTGCGTGTAGGTTGGTAATTCCTTTATCAGAATCTACCATTGCAATTGCAGGGCGAGTTTTGTACACTGCTTGAATATCGGCTTCAATTTCTGCTTTTTTATCAGCAGGTAACTTCTCTATTTTATTGTATAAATCGCCTAAACCAAGATCAGGATTCACATCCAATTCCTTTAAAACAGCTGCATGTTTTTCAAAATCATCTTTAAAGAAAACCGAAACAAAATGTCCGAAAATAATAGGATCGGAAACTTTCATCATGGTTGCTTTTAGGTGCACCGAAAATAAAGTATCATTCTTCTTAGCATCTTCAATTTCTTCTGCAATAAATTTTCGCAAAGCCTTAACACTCATAAATGTTGCATCTAAGACTTCGTCTTTTAGTAGGGCTAATTTGTCTTTAAGAACAGTTACACTACCTTCTTTATCAATAAACTCGAATTTTACATTACCAGCTTCAGGCATTACTATGGTTTTTTCATTTCCGAAGAAATCACCGGTACTCATAGTTGCAACGTGAGTTTTAGAATCAGAAGTCCAGGCGCCCAATTTCTTAGGATTTCTCTGTGCATTTGCTTTTACTGAAGGAGCAACTCTACGGTCAGAATTACCTTGACGTAAAACTGGATTAACTGCTGAACCTAAACATTTTGCATATCTTGCATTAATTGCTTTTTCTTCTTCTGTTTTAGGCTCTTCGGGATACTCAGGTAATTTGTAACCTTTTTCTTGCAATTCTTTAATAGCAGCTTTCAGCTGAGGAATAGAAGCACTTACATTAGGTAATTTAATTACGTTAGCTTCTTTTGTTTCAACCAATTCGCCTAAATAAGCTAACTCATCAGCCTGTTTTTGATCATCGGTTAAAAAATCAGGAAAAGTTGAAATTATTCTTCCCGAAAGAGAAATATCTCTTGTTTCAACAACTATACCTGCTGCATTTGTAAATGCATTAACGATAGGTAGTAATGAATAGGTAGCCAAAGCAGGAGCTTCGTCTATCTCTGTCCAAATTATTTTTGATATTTGCTGTGCCATAATTTTTTAATAATTTTAAATAGATTTTATGTTTTACAAACTGGTTTTGGTTTATTTCATGATGGCTTCTATTACAGATTTTATGCTTTCACAAAGGTATGTATGAAGCTTGAAAATTTGAGTGCAAATTTAAAATAATTCAGCGTATAAAAAGCTTATAATCTATCTAAATTATAGTTCAACATCTCGGACATCTACTTATATGATACTAAATGAATTAATAATCCTTTACACTATCGAAAAGGAATTGAAAACTAATGTTTTGGTGCAAATTATGTGCAAATGGGTAAATAAAAAAAGCCCTACATTTCTGTAAGGCTTTGATTTTCAACGTCGGGGTGGCAGGATTCGAACCTGCGACCTCCTGCTCCCAAAGCAGGCGCGCTAACCGGGCTACGCTACACCCCGAAATTTCAAGAACATTTTGCCATTTTTTCAAATGGCGGAGAGAGGGGGATTCGAACCCCCGGTACCACTTTCACAGTACGCATGTTTAGCAAACATGTGGTTTCAGCCACTCACCCACCTCTCCAGAGGTTTCAATGAACCTTACAATGCTCTTTGCATTTGCGATTGCAAAAATAGATATTATTTTCACTCACACAAGCAATTATAATATTTAATTTAAAAGAAACTGAATATCGTCTGAACTGTTAAATTCTTTTGTTTCTTCTCCATCCCTAAACATACGCAAATTGCGGCTTCCAATATGTTTAATAGTGTTTCCCTGAACTCTAAATAAACAAGCTTCGCGTAATCCTGCAACATAAATATCGGGATTAACGACTAAAAATTCATTAATTCTTTGTTCGCGAGTTTCTCCACCATGACCTTCAGGATTTGCATCCAAATAGTGAGGATTTATCTGGAAAGGAATAACATTTAAACAATTAAAACTTTCAGGTTCAATAATAGGCATATCGTTTGTTGTGCGTAGTGTTGGACAGGCAACATTAGATCCTGCACTCCAGCCCATATAAGGAAGTCCCTCAAGCACTCTTTCGCGTATAGCATCCATTACCTTCATTTTATGCATCATATACACTAAATGGAAAGTATTTCCACCACCAACGGCAATTGCTTCCGCATCTTTTACAGCTTGCACTGCATCTGCTTCGCGATGAATTGAATACAGATCATAACCTAATTCGGCAAATACTGCTTTAACTCGAGCTTCATAAGCATCAAAACTTGCCGTTAAACCTTTATCGGAAAGATTAACTCCTGCATAAGGAATAAACAAAACACGTTTAGCTGTCGTTTCATCCAAAAATGATTTAATATATTGACGAGGCCAGCCTAAATATTCTTCGCCTGCATTAGTTGAATTGCTGATTAATAAAAGATTTCGTTTCATATTATTTTTCTTTATCTATGCTAATTGTATCGGCTATAAAAGTACGGCTTTTGGATGAATTTAATCTAAAAAAGAGAGAAATTGTAATTAATTGAATTAATCATTATCAATAATATTACTTTGTGAAACTCTGTGTCTTCTCTGTGTTCCTTTGTGTAATAGCTATAACACAAAGTGACACAAAGGTAGCACAAAGCGACACAAAGAAAAAATCAGAAACAATAGGGAAATAATTAAAAGATTTTTGGAAAATTACAAAATCATATCATCAAAACGCAAAATGGTATTCTTCCCTTTTGAGTTGAAATAGTCGCGCAGATTACTTTCTGGGCCTTTATATGTAGCCATTACAAAATCGCCGCCCCAAGCTCCAAGCGATTTTATTTCGCCCTGAAAATCGGAAAAGAATTGCTTTTTGATACAATCAATTCCTAAAACTTTAGATAAAATATTTTCATGTTCAAGCAAAGCTTTATCAAAATCGATAAGGTTTTTTGCACCTGCAATTATTCGACTTAAACCTGAAATTTCGCTTACATCTTTTTGATCTGCTTTTATATTGTTTTTGTAGGAATTCACACTTTCCTCAGAATTTTCTTTACTGTTTAAATGAACAAAATAAAGCTGATCTTTAAAAGACGGTTGAAAATCGATAGAAGATATTTTAGGCTCACCATCAACCAATTGATAAAAAATTGGACTGTTAGAGCGAGCTGCCGCAACATCAAAACCCGAACCATTGGAAGTTTGTTTTGAAAGGCTGTAAGGATCAACATCTAACCAATAGCCAATATTTGAAAGCAAGGTAGAACTACTACCTAATCCCCAATTCTTATCAAAATCGAGATTAGTTCGGATAAGAATACCTTTTTGATTATCAACGGTAATATTTCCAAGTTCAAATGCTTTTTTGAGAATGTACTTTAAATGTATTGCTAGTTTTTGATCGTTGGTGTGAATGATATTAAAAAGTCGCGAACCAAAACTAACGTGTAACCAACCTTTATTTAAAATAAAAGCTTCCCACCGAATTCCTGAGAAATCATCGTGTAAACTTACATCCAAACGCTGGCCATATTTAGTTGGAACTGCCATAGCCATTGCTCCATCAAGCACAAGATATTCTCCTGAGATCAGTAATTTTCCATTAGAATGAAAAGCGGATATATTCACTTTATTTATTTACGTTCAGTTTTTAAAAACGCTTCCACAGCATTAAAAGACACTTTTTCCGTTTTAAAATACTCAATAGCAGCTACTTTCTCTTGCTCTGAAGCAGCAAAGGTATTTAAAATATTTAATAAATGCATCTTCATATGACCTTTTTGAATTCCTTTGGTAGTTAAAGAACGCAAAGCACCGAAATTATTAGCTAATCCTGAAACAGCAGAAATCTGCATTAGATCCTCTGCAGATGGATCGCCAAGTAATTCGAGGGTAAATTTAGCAAGCGGATGTAAGCTTGTTAAACCTCCAACAGTGCCCAGTGCAATTGGAAGCAATAAGGAATATTTAAATATTCCGTTTTCAATATTCAGTCGGGTTAGACTTCTATATTGTCCATCACGGGCAGCAAAAGTATGGCCACAAGCTTCAACTGCTCTAAAATCGTTACCTGTAGCAAGAACAACGGCATCAATTCCATTAAAAATTCCTTTGTTATGAGTGGTTGCACGATGTGGGTCAACGGTAGCAATTTGCACTGCTTTCTCAAATTTCCAAACAAACTCCTCAGCGGTCATATCAGGATCCATGGCATCAAACTCTTCTACAGGGCATTCAACCCAAGCTTCGACCAAACATTCAGGAGTATAGTTAGAAAGGATAGACATTATTACAGTTACATCTTTATCTGCAATTGTTTCCTTTCTGACAATGAAATCCTTTAATATTGATGCAAATTCTTCCAGGCAGGAATTTATAAAATTAGCACCCATCGCATCACGAGTATCAAATTTTGCTTTTAATTGATAATAGTCAGGTATTTCACTGCGCATATCTACCAATTCAATATCCAAAATTCCACCACCGCGCTCTTGCATATTTTGGGTGATTGTATTTGTGCCTTCAATTAAAAGCTGCTTTAGTTCAGGGAAATGCTTTTCCAATTCTTCTTTTACGCCTTTCCAGATAAAATGTACTTGCCCAATTTTTGTTGTTGAAACAATACGAGTATGAAAGCCTCCACGGGTTGACCAAAATTTAGCACTGTTAGCAGCTGCCGCCACCACAGAACTTTCTTCAATCACCATAGGAATTAAATAGTGTTTTCCGTTAATCAAAACATTAGGTGCAATACCAAATGGAAAATGGAAATTTGAAATAGTGTTTTCGCTAAACTCATCGAATAGCTTTTGATGTTCTTCATTGTGAAACCAAAAAGAAGTTAAAAAATCACTTGTTTCTTTTGGGTTTTGAAAATACCGTGCAACTTCTTCAATTTTTTCTTTTTTTGTTAATTTAGAGAAACCGGTAATAAGCTGTATTTCCTTCATTATTCGCGAATAGTTAAATAAGTTTGAGCCATCAATAAACCTTTTTTCAGATTTAAAACGTAGTTGTTTAATTGCTTATAATCCCCTTGTGCATATTTTAAAAAGGCTGATGCCTGACCAAAAACGGATGGATATTTTATTTTATTCATAAGGTAATATCCTTCTAACCAATCGTTTACACCACCCGAAATAATAATGTTTTTATTATTCATTACGGCATAAGGTAAATCATTGATAAACTCCACCATTTCTTCAGCAGTATGGCCGATAGATGCCAATGGATTCAGTAGTTTTTGTTTTTCTTCATCAGAACGAAGCAATTCCATTTGTGCAAAATTAGTTCCTCCAAAAGCACCGAATTCTATTCCGGCAATATCCAAATCCATTAATGCTTCTAAACTTTTTGGCCCTATTCCCTGCCCTACTTCTTTCACTAATATCGGAAAATTCACTTTTTCAAGAAGTCTTTGTAATGTTTCGATCGGAGAAAACCTTATACGATCACCTTCGGGTTGGAGATATTCCTGAAGAGGGTTAAGATGTACAAAAAGGCCATCAACTTGCAAATTATCAACCATTTCGACTAATTTGTCAATCTCACCCTTTTTGAGTAATTCTTCAATTTGAGCAATTCCTAAATTAGCCAACAAAGGTAAATCATCACCTATAATTGAGCGCATATCAAAATCGGCAAAACGTGAATTATCATCTAATAGCGGGCGGCAAGATCCTAATCCCATTCCCATTCCAAACTTGTAACAAACTTTTGCAAGATTAGTGTTGATATGCTTGGCTTGGGCTGTTCCTCCTGTCATACTCGATACCCAAACAGGCAATCTCAGTTTTTTATTCAGAAATTTCTGCTCAGGCAAATCATCTAAAGGATGAGAACTTAAAGCAGGTTCGTAATTGAATTTTTTGTTCGAAAAATCTTTACTGATTTGAGATCGTAAAGCTAAATCGATATGATCTTTTTTTCTTGATTCCATAATTATCGCGCAAATATACGGATTTCGGGGAAGTAACAATCAGGGGAAATTATATTTCGCTCCTAGTGGCAAAGGATTTATTCCTTGGGGCTTTGCGTTTCTCGCTAAGCAGTATTAAGTTGCTCGCCAAGACGCTAAGACGCCAAGTGGCGAAAGATTGTTTCCTTTTTTGCAGCTTTGCGGCTTTGCGGCTTTGCGTGATATATTAATACTGGATTCAGATGTGGAAATTATATTTCACGTAGGTGCCAAGGAGCTATGAAACTATCTAAATTTCCTTTTAAGAATTGCGTAGACAAAAAAATCTTGGTGCTTTTAGTGTTTTTGTGATTTGTGCCAAAGGCATCCCTTTGGGAGTGGCGAAAAAAATAGGCCACTAGAACACCAATTCACAAAATATCACCAAAAAATCAAAATGAAAAACTAGGAAAACATAAACCAATAAAATTTTCATATGAAGAATGTATTACTCTCCTAAAAGAAAAGCCCCTGCGTTAACAGAGGCTTTCAAAAATATATATAGAGTTTAAGAATGCAATTTGAATTACATCATTCCCGGCATTCCGCCACCCATTCCGCCCATAGCGGCAGGATTGACAGCAGGCTCATTAGGGTCTTTATGTTCAGAAATAACAACTCCTGTAGTCAATAACATTCCTGCAATTGAAGCTGCATTTTCCAAAGCAACGCGAGTTACTTTAGCAGGATCGATAACACCAGCTTCGTAAAGGTTTTCGTATTTTTCTGAATGAGCATTAAATCCAAAGTCGCCTTTGTCTTCTTTAACACGATTAACAACTACACTGCCTTCCATTCCTGCATTTTCAACTATCTGACGCAATGGCTCTTCTAAAGCACGTCGAATTATAGCTATACCAGTTTTTTCATCTTCATTATTTGCTTTAACTTTATCTAGAGAAGAAATAGCGCGAATCAATGCAACTCCACCACCTGGAATAATACCTTCTTCGATAGCTGCACGAGTAGCGGCCAAAGCATCGTCGAAACGATCTTTTTTAGCTTTCATTTCCATTTCTGAAGCTGCGCCAACATATATTACAGCAACACCACCGGCTAATTTAGCCAACCGTTCTTGCATTTTTTCTTTGTCGTAATCAGAAGTAGTAGTTTCTATTTGAGCTTTAATCTGATTAACTCGTGCCTGAATCTGGTCAGAAGCACCTTTTCCGCTAACAATAGTTGTATTGTCTTTATTGATTACAATTTTTTCAGCTTCGCCTAATTGCTCAAGAGTTGCATCTTCTAATTTGTATCCTTTATCTTCCGAAATTACAATACCGCCTGTTAAAATGGCAATATCTTCCAACATTTCTTTTCTACGATCACCAAAACCGGGAGCTTTAACAGCAGCTATTTTCAAAGAACCTCTTAAACGGTTAACCACAAGTGTGGCTAATGCTTCTGATTCAACATCTTCAGAAATAATTACCAACGCGCGACCTGTTTGAGCCGTTTTTTCTAAGATAGGAAGCAAATCTTTCATTGCAGAAATCTTTTTATCAAAGATTAAGACAAAAGGATTTTCGTAAACAACTTCCATTTTTTCTGTATTTGTAACAAAGTAAGGAGAAATATATCCGCGATCGAATTGCATACCTTCAACAACTTCAACGCTAGTTTCAATTCCTTTAGCTTCTTCGATAGTAATAACACCTTCTTTTTTAACTTTGGCCATTGCGGCAGCAATCATATCTCCAATATCCGTTTCGTTATTTGCAGAAATAGTTGCAATTTGACGTATTTTATCGTTGCTGTCGCCAACTTCAATTGACTGGCTTTTAATATGCGCCACGATGTCTGTTACAGCCTTATCGATCCCACGTTTCAAATCCATTGGATTTGCTCCTGCCGTAACATTTTTCAAACCTGTTGTAATAATAGCTTGTGCCAAAACAGTAGCAGTAGTTGTACCATCGCCTGCTAAATCGTTGGTTTTTGAAGCCACTTCTTTTACCATTTGCGCACCCATATTCTCAACAGGATCAGTTAATTCAATTTCTTTAGCAACGGTTACACCGTCTTTAGTAATTGAAGGCCCGCCAAATGATTTTTCAATAATTACATTTCGACCTTTAGGTCCTAAAGTCACTTTTACAGCATCTGCAAGAGCGTCAACGCCTTTTTTTAATGCTTCGCGTGCTTCGTAATCATAAATAATATCTTTTGCCATAATTTTAAATTTTATCTTTTTTTTATTTTCTTATTAAATGATTGCTAAAATTTCAGATTCTTGTATAATTAAGTAATCTGTTCCTTCAAGATTAACTTCTGTACCAACATATTTACCATAAAGAACGGTATCGTTAACTTTTACGGTTAATGCTTTGTCGTCTATCCCTTTACCAACAGCAATTACCTGTCCTTTAAGAGGTTTTTCTTTTGCAGTATCCGGAATAATAATTCCTCCGGCAGTTTTTTCTTCAGCAGCTAGCGGTTTAACCAAAACCCTATCGCCAAGTGGTTGTATCTTCATAATTAAAATTTATTATACATTTATTGAAAAGCCTTTGATCTAATATTGTGCCAAAAGAAAAAGCAAAAAAAAATGTCAGATTGAATGACAATCTGACATTTTATAAATTTCTTTATCCTGATTAATTTTGATCTTCATCAGGTGGACTTGGAATATTGATTGGTTGAGAATTTTCTATCTGATCTCTCAATTCTGTATCAATAACTCCTTCGACATTATCGGTACGTGGAATTACAAATATCGAGAACAAGCTTAAAACAAGCAGAACGATAGCTAATGTCCACGTAGATTTTTCTAGAAAGTCGGCAGTTTTACGAACACCCATATATTGATTATTACCCGAAAAATTGGAAGCTAATCCACCACCTTTTGAATTTTGCACCAAAACAACCAACATTAGTAAAATACTCGTGATCAAGATTAAAACTGAAACAATTATATAAGCACCCATTGCTCTTTATTTTTTAATTAATTTAATTTATTTTCCAATTCTTGAATTAGGGCTGCAAAGTAACTACTTTTTTTCGGATTATTCAAGCTTAAAACCTGATAAATTTCTTTCGCTTTTTGATAATTCCCTTGATCGTAATATATTTTCGCAAGTGTTTCTGTCACAAAAGCCCCATCATCAAACAAGCTCTCTTGAGCGGCAGCATTAGGATCAAAAAAGGCCGTTTTCTCAGGACGTGAAATACTGGGCTCAATGCTAATAAATTTATCAATTAAGTCTAATTTATTTTTAAGCGGTGCTTCCTTCTCTGCGGATTTTGCTTCTTCAGAAATTGATTCAGCA
Organism: Bacteroidales bacterium; assembly: GCA_027858955.1. Taxonomy (GTDB): domain Bacteria; phylum Bacteroidota; class Bacteroidia; order Bacteroidales; family UBA12170; genus UBA12170. The sequence goes on along the minus strand of JAQIBR010000109.1, from coordinate 28,521 downwards.
GGTTTTTTTGTTTCGAACACATCAATCTCTGCCAATCGATTTTTAACTAGTTGAAGCAGTTCCGCTTTAGAGCGTATTTTATTACGTTCTATAATAAGATCTTCAAAAGGTTCATCTTCGAGATTAGCGTATTTAAGTTTTTCTGAAATGGATTCTGAAGCAATTAATGGCTCATCAACTATTTCTATATCAGCGTGTTCATCTACTATATGTTTTTCATCTTGAATAGGAAGAACAGTATCTGAATCAAATGCTTCAGATACTGGTTCAATTTTTTGTTCAATTTTAATATCTACTTCCTTTGGAATAGAAAGTACCGGTTTCTTCAATTCCTCAATCTGCTTTTTTAACAATCGCCTATCGGCAGTATACGTTGCTGTTTTTTGCAATTGCTCTCCAAAACGAATATCCTGAGTATTTGACAGATTAAATAAGTATAAAAGTTGTATGTTTTGAGAATATGGGAAAAGCTGAACCAACGTCTCTATTTCTTCGAGCGATTCCTTATTCAAAGATTGAGGGCTGGCAATATATTTTAAAAGCTTTTCTGCGTTCATTATTACCAGTTTACAACAGATTTATTAAAAATATCATCAATTAAAATATCCTTTAACGCATCAACCAATCCATCCTGAACACTTGTTAAATCGAGCTCACTATCATAATCTTCGTAGGCTGTGAAGCTGGTTTCAAAATCATTTTCAGGCTCAATAATATTAGAATATTTTATTCGAACCGTAATTGTTAATCGAGTTAATGCAGCAACATCATCACCTTGGATGGCTTGAGGGCTTGTTTCATAATCTGTAATCTCTCCAACAAATTGCAAATCGCCTCCACTTGGTATTAGAGTCAAAGAAGACTGGGAGCTAAATCGATCTCGTAAAGCTTGTGTAAGTATTTCACTAAGTGTGGGATTCACAAAGTCGGCATTGTTTTCAAAATATTCAATGCTAATTGTCCTGGCAGCAACTGGTATAGATGCTCCTGTAAACGAATATGTTACGCAGGAATTGAATGTAAAAACACTCAACACTATAACAAACAGATAAAATATCTTTCTCTTCATTTAAATAATATTGTATTCCTTAATTTTCCGATATAGAGTACGCTCTGATATTCCCAAATCTTTGGCTGCGTCCTTACGCTTTGATTTATGTTTTTCAAGAGCTCTGCGAATTAAATCTTCTTCTTTTTTATGAATCGATAAAGACTCTTCCATAACTTCCTCATTTGTATTCTCTGAATCAAACACCTGATCATCAAAACTTTCAACATCAAAATCGTCATCATCATCATCCATGTGAGACCTTCTCAATTTCTCTTTATCTCTAATAATTTCATAACCTGTATCCAATTTTCGCATCAACTCGATATCATTTTCCTTACGTTTACTTCCAACGTCTTCGCGCTGCAACATTTCTAGCACAACTTTTTTTAGATCTGTCATATCGCGCTTCATATCAAAGAATACTTTATACAATAAATCGCGCTCAGAAATATTTTCGTTCTCTCCCTTATTATAAATAACAGGTAAATCGCGGTTATAAACATCTGGTAAATATTTTGATATTGTACGTGCATCAATGTCTTTCTCTTTTTCGATAATGGAAATTTGCTCTGTAATGTTTTTTAACTGACGAATATTTCCATCCCATCGATAGCGAAGAAGAATTTTTTGTGCTTCTTCATCAAGCCGTATGGCAGGCATACGGTATTTTTCTGCAAAATCGCTTGCAAATTTTCGAAACAACAAATGAATATCTTCTTTACGTTCGCGCAAGGATGGAATCTGAATAGGAACTGTATTTAATCGATAATAAAGATCCTGGCGGAATTTACTTTTTGAAATTGCTTCAGGAATATTAACATTAGAAGCGGCAATAACCCTAACATCTGTTTTTTGTCCTTTTGAAGAACCTACTTTCATAAATTCGCCACTTTCTAAAACGCGTAATAGCCGTACTTGAGTTCCAAGGGGTAGTTCAGCAATTTCATCAAGGAAAATTGTTCCTCCATCTGCAACTTCAAAATAACCTTTACGAGCATCATGTGCTCCGGTAAACGAACCTTTTTCATGTCCAAATAATTCAGAATCAATGGTTCCTTCAGGAATAGCGCCGCAGTTAACTGCAATATAATTGCCATGCTTCTTACTGCTCAGGGTGTGAATAATCTTAGGGAAAACTTCTTTCCCTACTCCACTCTCGCCGGTAATTAGCACAGTTAAATCTGTTGTGGCAACCTGCATAGCAATATCCAAAGCTCTTTCAAGTAAAATTGAATTACCTATGACACCAAATCGTTGTTTTATTGTTTGCAAATCCATTTTTCTTTGTTTTAATATTGGATTTCCCCGACCCTTAAATTACAAAGAATCTCCAATACATTTGGCTGTCGCCGAATATTCATTTGGCTATCGCCGAATAATTGCATCTAAATCTTGTTCAAACACTTGAATAAATCTATTCATCATCTTATCTATTTGCTTGTCGTTCAAGGTCTTTTCTGAATCCTGCAAAAAGAAACTGACCGAATATGATTTTTTTTCTTCACTTAATTCGGGGCCTTCGTAAATATCAAACAAATTTACTGATTTTAAAATTCTCTTTTCAGCTTTATATGCCAATTTCTCAATAGATTCAAATTTCACCGATTTATCCAATACAAGAGCTAAATCGCGACGAACAACTGGAAATTTATAAACTTCCTGATATTTTATATCATTCTGCTTAACGATTTTCAAAATATTTTGCCAATTAAAATCGGCATAGAATACCGATTGTTTTATTCCCACTGCTTTTAAAACTTTCGGATTAAGCTTACCAAATTCAACTAAGGATTTATTATTGAAAGAATAACGCAAACCTTCCAAAAAATATTTTCTAATTTCATTATCCACCGATAATGTTAACGGATTAAATTGAAGTTTTTTCAAAATATGCAGAACAGTTAATTTCAAATCGTAAAAATCAACCTGCTTTGCTAGATTATCCCATGATTCAGAAGCTTTTCTTCCAGTCTTTAACAAAGCTAAATGCTTTTCTTCATAATAACGTTTTTCTACTTTCTCTGCTTCGGCGTTTACGAAATGATAAGATTTACCGAATTCGTATAACTTTAAATCGGGGTTTTTACGATTGATATTGTATAGAACAGATTCCAAGCCTCCATAAACAAGAGATTGGCGCAAAATATTAAGATCGCTGCTAAGCGGATTTAACATTCTGACACTTTGACTAGCATCAAAGTCAGCGTTGTTTTCGTAATAACTTGCCTTTGTTAAAGAGTTATTCATAGTTTCGGCAAAACCATTATTCGATAAATAATCAGAAATTAAATTCTGAAGTTTCTCATTATCAGGTTTTTTTGTATATGAAAGCGCGGAATGAACACTTTCTGAAAATTCTATATTATTGTATCCGTAAACACGTAGAATTTCTTCTATAATATCTGCTTCGCGAGTAACATCAACTTTGAAAGTCGGGATTTCCAGAAGCAGTCCTTCTTCGTTTTCTTCGATAATTACTATATCTAGATCCGTTAAAATAGATTTTATAGTTTCACTCGGAATCTCTTTTCCGATTAAGCGCTTAACATTTGAATATAGAATGCTTACTTGCCAAGGATTAATTTTATTTGGATAAACATCTTTTATTTTACTCGAAATATCAGCTCCCGCCAATTCTTTAATTAACATTGCCGCTCTTTTAAGTGCAAAAATCGTGATATTAGGATCGGCACCTCTTTCGTATCGGAAAGAAGCGTCGGTTTTTAATCCATGGGATTTAGATGTTTTCCTAATTCCAGTGGATTCAAAATAAGCACTTTCAAGAAACATTCGTTTAGTTTTCTTTGTAATTCCAGAGCTTATTCCACCGAAAACTCCAGCTATACACATTCCGCTTTCGGCATTGCAAATCATCAGATCGTCACCAGAAAGCTCGCGTTCCACTTCATCAAGAGTAACAAATTTGCTACCTTTTGCCAATTTCTTAACTATTACTTCATTTCCTATAACTGCATCGGCATCAAAAGCATGCAAAGGCTGTCCTGTTTCATACATTACAAAATTAGTGATATCGACTATATTGTTAATCGGGCGAATATCAATAGTTTGAAGGATATTTTTCAACCATTCGGGCGATTCTTTCACTTCAATATTTGAAAGAGTAAGCCCTGAATATCGTGGGCAAGCCTGATTATCTTCAATAATAACTTCAATATCGAGATCAGTATTGTCCACCTTAAAAGAGGAAATATCTGGAAGTATTAATTTGCTCTTTCGATTTCCATTTATTTGATTAAAAACTGCAACCAAATCTCGTGCAGATCCAATATGTGAAGTCGCATCTGCTCTATTAGGCGTTAATCCTATTTCAAAACGAAAATCATCTTCAATATTAAAATAATCTTTGGCTTTTGAACCTATAACTGCAGAATTATCTAAAACCATTATCCCTGCATGTTCTGTTCCTAAACCAAGCTCATCTTCAGCACAAATCATTCCTTCGGAAACTTCGCCTCGGATTTTAGATTTTTTTATTTTAAACCTGTTGTCTCCATCGTACAAAGTTGTACCTACAACCGCAACAGGTACTTTTTGACCAGCTGCTACATTTGGAGCTCCGCATACAATTGGCAAAATTATATCATTACCTATATTAACCGCTGTAACGCTCAGAGTATCAGCATTCGAATGTTTTTCACAATTAAGAACCTCGCCTATTACAATTCCTTCGAGGCCACCTTTAACAGATTGAACGCGCTCCATTTTTTCCACTTCAAGTCCACAGTCTGTAAGTATTTCATCAAGCTTTTCGGGTGTAACATTGAAGTCAACGTATTTTTTTAACCAATTATATGATAAATTCATTTGTAAATTCTTTAATAAATAGGATTATGGGCAGATTGACTCATATTATTTTGATTCAATTTTTGCTGATTTCAATTTGCAAAATTAGTAATTTTTTCGAGACGAAATAGTGATTACAGAGGGAACAAAGGGGAAGAATTTACCAAGTTCGGATTAATTCGTTAAATGATGTACTAAATATTTAGACTCATTATTCAATTAAAAATAAGAAAGGCCACCAACTCACCAAAACACAAAATAACACCAAAAAATAATTTATGAGCTTTTGTGCTATAGTTCTATCAATAATACCTGAAACACTTTAATATTCAATCGTTTGAAATTTTACAAAAATATCTGACGCTCGATTTTATAAATCTAACTTATTTCGATCCAATTTTTGCCTTTTGCTTCCATCTTCTTAAGCTCCAAAGCTGTTTGTTTATTTTCAGTAAATGAAAGATGTGGATCTAATTCGAGCAATTCGATTGCTTTTTCGCGAGCAAATTTGAGAATTTTCTCATCTTTCGCTAAATCAGCTATTTTTAGATCCAGTATTCCACTTTGTTGAGTACCATGCATATTGCCAGGACCGCGTAATTTTAAATCAACATCGGCTATCACAAAACCATCGCTAGTTTCAGCCATTGTTTGTAAGCGTTTTTTACCGTCAGAAGTTAATTTAAAGCTCGACATTAGGAGACAATAAGACTGTTCCGCACCTCTGCCCACTCTGCCCCGTAGCTGATGTAATTGTGACAATCCAAAACGCTCGGCATTTTCTATTACCATAACTGAAGCATTCGGAACATCTACACCAACTTCAATCACGGTGGTAGAAACCATAATTTGAGTTTCACCTTTTACAAAACGCGCCATTTCAAAATCTTTATCGGCAGGCTTCATTTTCCCGTGTAAGATGCTAACCTGATATTTAGGTCGTGGGAAATCGCGTAATATACTTTCATAGCCATCTTCAAGGTCTTTCAAATCAAGCGTTTCCGATTCTTTAATCAAAGGATAAACAACATAAACTTGTCTTCCTTCTTCAATTTGCCTGCGCATAAAACCAAAAACCTTTAGTCGATCTTTATCATAAAAATGACTGGTTTTAATCGCTTTTCTTCCCGGTGGCAGTTCATCAATAACAGAATAGTCCAAATCGCCATATAAAGTCATTGCTAAAGTTCTGGGGATAGGAGTTGCAGTCATTACAAGAACATGCGGTGGAACTAGGCTCTTGCTCCATAGCTTTGCACGTTGAGCCACTCCAAATCGATGTTGTTCATCAATAACCACAAAACCCAATTCTTTGAACTGGACTGTATCTTCAATTAGAGCATGAGTTCCTATTAATAATTGCAATTTTCCGTTTAAAAGACCTTCATGAATTTCCCTGCGTTTTTTTGTTTTGGTAGAACCAGTTAATAATTCAACTTCAATATCTAAGCCTTTTAAAAATTTTGTGATGCCATTGAAATGCTGTTGTGCCAGTATCTCGGTAGGTGCCATAATACAAGCCTGAAATCCGTTATCCACAGAGAGTAACATAGCCAAAAGTGCTACCAATGTTTTACCGCTGCCTACATCGCCTTGCAAAAGGCGATTCATTTGCTTTCCCGAACCCATATCTGCACGTATTTCGCGCATTACTTTCTTTTGAGCATCTGTTAAAACAAAAGGTAAATTTTCTTCATAAAATCGATTAAATTTTTCACCTACTTTTACAAAAACGTGCCCTTTGACCTTTTCTGTTCTAATAAGCTTCTGCTTTAATAATCTGAGTTGAATAAAAAATAATTCCTCAAATTTTAATCTTTTCCGAGCAGCCTCTAATTGATTCAATTTTTCAGGATAATGAATCGCTAGTAATGCTTTTTCGCGAGAGACAAAACGATATTTTTTCAATAGTAAAGGTGGCAAAGTCTCAGGAATCAAACCTGAAATACCTTGTAATGCAGTGTAAATTATTTTTGCAATTCCTTTAGAATCAAGACCTCGACGAGTTAGTTTTTCTGATGAATTATAAAATGGCTGAAGTTTGATGTTGGTAAGGTTCTTCTTTTCAGGATTAATTACCTCGATTTCTGGATGTGTTATATTAAAGCGTTTATTAAACAAGGAAGGACGGCCAAAAACAATGTATTCCTTTCCGTAAACTAATTTTTCTCGAATCCATTTTATTCCGGCAAACCAAATCAATTCAATCTGACCACTTTCATCGTGAAGCAAAACGCTTAATCGTGATGATCTACCACTACCCAAAGTTTGAAGATTTGACAGCTTGCCTTTAATCTGAACAAAAGGCATTTCTTCACGTATTTCACTTATTTTGTAAATTTTACTTCTGTCGATATAACGAAAAGGAAAATAATACAATAAATCTCCTAGAGTATAAATACACAATTCAGATTTAAAACTGCCTTCTTTGGCAGGTCCAACACCTTTTACAAATTTTATGGGAGTATTGATGTATTGCTCCATTTATAATTTAGTTATAAACAAAAATATGAATTAAAGGACAAAAAAAAACTCCGCATAACGGAGTTTATAAGCTTTTTTATGTGGCTTAGTATTCCCACAAGGATTGTTCCATATCAAATATTTCTTTTTTAAAGCGATCGGATTCTAATAAAGCATCCATACCGATAGCATATTGTGAAATTTCACGGTCATAAACATTTTCTACTTTATAAATATAGGAATCAAAGAAACGCTTCCAAAACACATCATCGTAAGTTAATCTGGCACCGCTATTATTTCTATTGAATACAAGGGCTTTTGCCAAAATCGGTCTGGCATCAGGGAAATAGATCCAAAATAGTGTTTGTTCCCTTTTTTCTTGAGTTTCTGAATCGATAAACTCACGCACAGGGCCAAGACCTAATATTCGCACCATCATTTGAGATCTTTGTTTATCAAAATACCAAACCTCTTTAAGTTTAAGTACTTTAACTTCCCCTTCTTGGTATTGATCAGGAAAGGAAATTTTTTTACCAATTAATAATCCGTATTGATCGAATTGATCGATAGAATCGGGTTGACCACTTAAACGGTATTCAAGTTCACGCCAGGTCAAGGGAGTCGTAAATTCATCGTCAACTCTATCATCGTATGCTGTTAACTCACCAGCCCGTAAAGCATCCAATATTGTACTCATAAAACTTTTCCAGGCTACATGAGCCTCTATAGGATAATAAAACGGCTGATTCATTTTTTCACGAAAATCAATTTTTTGCCAAATTCTCTTTTTATATATTACATCAGCTTGGCGCAAAGGTGGATAAGGAACTGGTTTCTTAAACTGCACATGAATTTCTTCAAATATATTATCTCTAGGAGTATTAATAGTATTCTGAGTGCTTCCGCTAATCAATTGAGCAGAAGTAATTGACACACTTAAACTTAGAGCAACAATGCTAAAAAATTTATAAATGCTCTTATTCATAGTTTCAATTTTTATCTTATTGTAAGCACCAAAGCCGGAATTTTTCTATCACCAGTTGGGCCTTTTACTTTTATATTTTTAAATACAATATCTGCACCTCTGCGCGCCCCTTCAATATAACGTTCCATTTCGGCAGTTAGTTTTGCGCCGGTTGAAAATAAATCATAGGATTCGCCATTAATTTTATAAGCTGTCAAACTGAACGCATTAACTACAAACGGGTACTTAAAGTTTACATATTCAGGAAGTTGACATATCAAATACGGATTAGCCAATATTTGTCCTTTTGTAATTTTGCTATCTTCATCCATACCCCTAACTAAGACTCCAGGATCAGGAAGTTCTTTTAAGCGAAACAGTTGTTCGCCTAATTTGGTTCGAGAACCATTTTCACCCCTAGCATAAATGCTAATAGTAACTTCGTTAGTAGTTAAAGTATTTCTACCTAGATCATTAACTACATATCCTTCATTAGTACTTTGGATTTGTCCTATTGTAATTCTAGGGTCTAAACGGTGATCTGGAATACCTGCAGCAGAAATTCGAATTGGATTATCAACACCACGATAGAATACATTCATTTTGGTAGCAGATACATTAGCGGAAGGCTCGGCAACAGTAAAACTATTAGAAAAAGGATAAGATTGCTCTTCTCCAGTTGGGGCTTTAATAATAATTCTACCTGAAAATATATACTCTTTTGGAGATAAATTACGAGTTGGCAAATTTAAATGAACAATTCCTTTATCGCCTATTATTTTTGTTGATCCAGCACTAAATTTATCATTCCATTCTGCGACTCCCATTCTATATTCAACGGTAGGATTATTTAGCTCATCAACTGCTGCGACAAATATTTCAGCTTTATATTCATCACCTCTAAAAACATAAGACGAATTGGCTAATATCTTAGCCTCAATTTTACTAAACTTGAAATCTTTGGCCGAAATATCTTGAGACAAATAGTTAACAATATCAAATTCTGCGTTTTTAGCTTCAGCTAAAATCTTATTCATAATCGTAATGTCAGCAGCAAGAATTGTATGATAAAAATTATAGTATACCCAATCTTTAGTCATACTCCCATCAGCATTGATAAACTTGCCTTGGGTATTGAGTCCAATATTAAAATATAAGCGTCGGTCTTCTGGAATAAAGGCCAGTAAATCTTCACGATATTTGTTTATCTTCTCTTCTAATTCATAACCTTTTCCTTTACTAGTTTCAATACCTACTAAATAATTTGTTGGTTTAGAGAAATTATCAATATTCTTTATATCCCGTAAAGTGATTTTTTTTAAAGAGTCGTAAGTTATTCCATTTTCACCACCAACTTGAATTCCTTCCGTATGGATAATAGTGTTGTATTTAACACTTTCCAGATAACTGATAAAATTGTGTGAAATCTTTTGAACTTCTTGAGCTTTTTCCCAAAAGGGAGCAACTTTTTCTTGATTTAAATTGTATTGCTTTTCAAACTCAGTATACAAACCATTTACTTTGGCAGTAAAGTTTTCATTTGTAGTTACCAAACTTTCATTTACAACTTTAAATGCTTCCAGAATTTCTTTTGATACATTTAGGGCCAACATTGCCGTTAGTACCAAGTACAACATTGCAATCATTTTCTGCCGTGGCGTTTCTTTATATCCTGCCATAAACTAATAGTTTTTCAATTGCATAATTACTAATTATCCACGTGGAGGAACGGTCATAGCTGATAACATATTACCATACACTTTATTCAATGCATCCACATTTTCCGCTAAGGATTGTACTCCTTTTTGATAATGTTGTGTAGTTTCTATTGATTGGTTTAAATTTTTCAAGAATTGATTCATCGAATCCTGAACCTTTGTTGAAGCTTCAACTTGATTATTGGAAGATATCAATTGTAATTCATAAACAGCATTTAATGCTGAAAGATTAAGCGAGATTTTTTGCATCTCCTCGTTATAATTAGAACTATCAACACCTGTGAAATTGAGAGCATCAGAAGATTGCCGCATCATAGCAATTGACTTCTTATATTCTTCAGTTAGCATACTTGCTGATTGAGCTGCTTCCAAAACTTTGGATGAGAACTCTGCAGAAGAACTTGAATCGCTATTTATATTCTCAGCAGCTTTATCGTAAACTGAAGACAAGGATGAAGCTGCGGAACTAGCCTTCAGAATATTTGAATGGTATTGTTCTGATGCATCTATATCCCTTCCTAAAATTTCACTCGCTTTATCATAAGATGAAGTTAGATTACTAACTGAAGAACCGGCATTTTTAACTTTTTCAACAAAATCACTATTTGCTGAAGCAGTATCTGCCATTTGATTCATATTTCCTGCAGTAACACTCAAATTACGTAATCCAGAACCTAAACTTTCAATCAATTCACTATCTATTTTTGCTTCGGCTAATAAATTATCAAGCTGTTGTGTGACAGACTCATCGTCCCCAAAATCATCTTCCACAGAAGCAGCATTATGATATATTCCAGCTAATTCCGGATAAACCAAACTCCAATCAGGTTCAACATGAGGAGCTTCAAAAGCAGAGAAAAAGAAAATTATAGCCTCAGTTGTTAATCCTACAAATAGCATTTCATCTGCATACGGAATATGTGTAATCTTAAATAAAGCCCCTATAATTACAATGGAAGCACCAATTCCATACAATTTAGCCATAAAATTTTTGAATCCTCGGCTTTTTGTAAGTTGACTAATATTCATAACTCATTGGTTTTTTTTTAAGTTTAAAATTGATTTTTTACTTGTAAATTTCAGAAGAACGTTTAGAATCACCCTCCGCACGTCCCAAATAAGTTTGCATACATCTAAATCCTATATAAGACTTTGCAGTATCCTGATATTCATACTGTCTAGTACTTACTTGCAAGAAGTAACCAATATCTTTCCAACTACCTCCACGAATAACTTTTTTCTTCATTTGAGGGGGGTCGTTTTCTTTTGCATTATATGCATAGTTGGGATTCATATCCCAAGTAAAATTGTAGGATGATTCGTCGTAAGCACTTATAGTCCATTCTGATACATTTCCTGACATATCATACAATCCCCAATCATTGGCCGGATAATGAGCAACAATAACAGTTTGCATGCCTCCATCGGCAACATAATTACCTCTTTGTGGTTTAAAATTAGCAAGGAAACAACCTTGATCGTTAGTAAGATATGGACCACCCCAAGGATATGGGTTTAGATCCCAACCACCACGAGCTGCCCACTCCCATTCAACCTCTGATGGCAAACGGAATTCATTAATAGTAACTTGACCTTTTCGAGACAAATGAGAATTCATTAATTCTGTACGCCAATACGCAAAAGCATTTGCTTGTTTCCAATTAACACCCACTACAGGATAATTATCGTATGTAGGATGCCAAAAATAGTTTTTTGCCATTGGATCGTTATAAGAATATGTAAAGTCGCTAATCCAAGAAAGAGTATCTGGATAAATGTTTATGGCTTCTCTTTTAATATAAACACTTCTGTCTTGATATCCTTGTGGTCGGTTAGCAAAACTTCCACGCTCACTTGGTAAATCAGGATCAGAAACAGCATAACCGCTATTGTCTTGAACATATTCCTTCCTAGAAGCAGCTAAAAGATCTATCCAAAAATATTCATATACTAATTTTCTAGAATCAATTTGTCTTTTTCCAAAAAAGCGCTCATTATTTGGAATAAACATTTCTTCTAGAAGTTTTTCGGCATCAGGGTCAGGGTTATCTTGATCGACTGCATCTATTAAATTCCAATCCAATTTTGTATCCCAATTTAAAGGTCTTGTTTCTAGTTCATCTTCAGTGATAAGGTCGGGATCATCATTTTTATATATTTGCTTATATTCTTTTGCTAATTCAAAATTTTTCTGAGCAATAAGTGTTCGGGCGATAGAGTCGCGAACCCAATGTACAAATTGGCGATACTCATTATTAGTAATTTCCGTTTCGTCGATATAAAAAGATTGCACAGAAACTGTTTTTGCTTCATGATCTTGAGCGAAAGGAATATTTTGATCACCAACGCCAATTGTAAAAGAACCTAGAGGAACAAAAGCCATTCCGTATGGTGCCGATGGATAAAATGATGATCTTTTTTGAACTCCAATTAATTCCCCATTGCCAGAATTTTTACAAGCAGAAAAAGCCAGTATTACTGACAATAAAACAAATAGTTTTCTCATATTTTAAGCAGTCTTAATAGTCTGAGATTTTCATGATTTACCAAGCAAATCCAACACAAATATAACAATGTTTCTATAAATATCTAGTATTTTTATAACTCTTATTCCCTTTAATTACTTCGATTAAAAATCGATATCCAATCATCAATTCATGCGATCCTCCATTCCTTAAAGGTGTGGTATTAATCTCATAGGCGTAACCTGCACTAAACTGCCTATAATAGATACCTGCCAATAAACCAATTCCGCTTTGATGTTTATAGATAACGCCTCCCCAAAACTTTTTATTGTATTCACCTGTAATTCCAAGGTTAATTTGTATTGGAGCTCCAACTGTATATACTGTCATAGCTGAAGGATGAAATACAATATGAGGAATTTGTCGTAAAGCGAAAAAATACCCTCCATGAATATAAACATTACGTTTTAAGGAAGTTTGTCCGCCTTCAATATTCATACTTCCCTGATTAAACTGTGTTGATGAAACACCGAAATAGTAATGATCTTTTTCTTCATAATAAACGCCTATATCGACATTAAAAATCATTCCGCTTTCTTCACTTGAACCAACTAAGAGAGGGTCGTTCTGTATATTAAAATACGAATAATTAATAGCCTTATTAATTAATCCAGCACTCACGCCTAAGCTTAATTTGCCTTGCCAGAAATTAGTTCGATAAGCATAAGCCAATTTTAATCCTGTAGATGTAAAAGCTCCAATCTTATCGTTAATGATAGTAGCGCCAACTCCTCCTTTTAAAAAACTTACCGGAGCATGAATATTAACAAAAAATGTTTCGGGGGCACCAGATAGGCCTATCCATTGCTGTCTCATTAATCCGTTTAATTGTATGTTTGGCTCATTTCCATTTACAGCAGGATTAAACACAGCTTGTTGAAACATAAATTGCGTAAATGATTGCTCTTGTTGGGATTTAGCTTCCACAACCAAAATTATACTAACAGAAAAAGCAATTATTTTAAGCCATTTAATCATAGGTTCAACTCTAATTTGTATGCTAATTAAAAGTCGTAAATGTAAAAAAAATATCCAAGCCGATTTCTTCAATAAAATATATCGAAAACGCTTATAAAGTTTTTAATCAATTTAACACAGAATTAACGCAATTATTTTTCCTTTAGTATAGCTCCAAATATTCTATTTACTTACTTTTGCAGCCTTTTTTTAAAATTGATATAAAATGGCCTTTGTAACAAAAGAAAAATTCCTCTCAAAAGATTGGTTTATAGTGTACTCCTTAATATTGGTCGGTACATTTATTATGGCTTCCGGCTTTGTGCTTTTTATTAGCCCCTATAAACTCGCACCGGGTGGTGTATATGGTATTGCAATTATCCTGCATCACCTTTTTGGTTTTCCTATAGGATTATCTGCATTGGTTATGGATATTCCACTAACTATTCTTGGGATAAAGATACTGGGGCCAAGATTTGGAATAAAAACTGTTGTTGGATTTTTAGCAACTTCTTTTTGGGTTTCCATATTGGAATGGACATACGGCTATGAGCCTTTAGTTCAAGATGATGCACTTTTATCTGCCATTTTTGGTGGCGTATTAATTGGGTTAGGATTGGGATTAGTTTTCAAATCCAGAGCTACATCAGGTGGATCTGATATTATAGCAATGATATTTGCAAAATACACTAGTTTACCTATTGGACAACTAATGATAATGGTAGACTCTGCAATTGTTTTAATAGGTTTAGCTGCTTTTGGAAGGTGGGAAATTCCACTATATTCGTGGATAGTCATTTTTATTAGTGGAAAAGTAATTGATATTGTGCTTCAAGGATTAGATTATGATAAAACACTTTTTATCATTTCGGATAAACAAGAAGAAATACGCGAGAAGATTTTAGTCGATTTAAAACGTGGAGGAACCCTTTTAAATGGAAAAGGGATGTATAAAGGTACAGAAAAATCCATTATTTTTACTGTAGTTAGTCGGAGAGAGTTAGCTATTTTAAAAGATTTTATACATAGAGTTGACCCAAACGCTTTCCTTACGGTAATCAATGCTAATGAAATATTAGGCGAAGGTTTTAAATCGATTACAGAAGAATAAAAAAGACCCTGAAACCAAGGCTTTTTAATATCGTACTTTCTATCTTTTACTCTATCAATGTCATTTCATCGACCAAATGACCTGCTCCAGCAAATTTATCGATGATAAATAAACAATAACGGATATCGATGGAAATATTTCGACATTGGTTGGGATCATACATCAAATCGCTCATAGTTCCTTCCCAATTACGATCGAAATTAATCCCAATCAGATGACCGTCGGCATTAAAAATTGGACTACCGGAATTTCCTCCTGTTGTATGATTTGATGCTGTGAAACCTACATGAATAGTTCCGTCAGCATCGGCATATCGACCATAATCTTTAGTGCTATGGAGCTCTTTAAGCTTTTCTTCAACTACATAATCGTAAATTTCAGGATCTTCTTTATCCATAATACCATCTAAAGTTGTAAAAAACTCATATTTAACAGCATCTCTTGGTTTATAATCATCAACAAAACCATAGGCAATACGCATAGTGAAATTTGCATCAGGATAAAAAACCTTATCGGAATCATATTCCATTTGAAGCTTCATATAATTTCGACGTAAAGCAACAGATTGATATTCTAAATCTTTGATCTCCTCATTAATCTTATTGCCATAATCGATAAATGATTTAGCAAGAATAAAAGCAGGATCTTTGGCGATCTTTTTCATTGCTTTTTTATCAGGATTATTTATAATAGCTTCGATCGCGCTTTGATCAGTAAATAAACTTTTCCGCATCATCTTAGCCGAAAATGCAGCAAAATCGCTTTTATACTTCAATTGAATATCTTGCAATGCTTCAGGAAGTTCAGCACTTGGATAAGCATCGGCAAATTCTCTTAATAAATCCGCTGCTACTTGTTTATCAATTGCCACTACATAATTTTTATAAAATCCTGTACTATACTCCTTTAGGCTTTCGCTTGCTTTTTTAATTTTATCTGCATCGACCTTTTCATCATTTACAAGGTTTATCAAGCGAGTAAATCGACTTGCAAAGCTAATAATTTCAATTCCCATTCCAGCTTCTCGATAATACTGATACTTTAATCGAAGTGGAGTCATATCCGCATATAATTTTCGAAAAGAAGGAATCAAATTATCATACTTTGCCTTTCTGTTTTCATCTGCATCAACCCAAGATTGAATATTTTTCTCTAATTTTTGCTTAACAGCGATTGCATCTAATCTCTTAATTCCTTTATTTTCTCCTTGCCACCTTTTCCAGCTGTTAGCAATGGATGCAACTTTTCCGGCATACTGAATACGAACTTTAGGATCGGAATTTTGAGCTGCTTTCATTTTGTTTAGACGAAGTGTTCGCAACTTAATTCTAACTGGGTTTTCAACTTGTGTAATAAGTCTTATTTCGTCGGAAGGCAAATATTCTTTAGTTGTTCCGGGATATCCAAAGATAAATGTAAAATCATCTTTATTGGCTCCTTTTAAGGAAATGCTTAAATGCTTTTTGGGAGTATATGGTATGTTGTCGGCGGAATATTTTGCTGGTCGATTATTTGAATCTGCATAGATTCTAAAAACTGAAAAATCCCCGGTATGTCTAGGCCACATCCAATTATCAGTATCGCCACCAAATTTTCCGATATTTGAAGGAGGTGCTCCAACTAAACGTACATCAGTAAAAACATCGTAAACGAACAAAATATATCGGTTACCACTGAAGAAAGGTTTAACAATTACATTATTTCCCTCAACAACTGGCTCATCTGCAATAATTTTTTTAATGTTTTTATCTATTAATTGCTGACGATCAGCTTCTTCCATCTCATCAGTTACATCCAGCAAAACACTGTCTGTTACTTCGCGCATTTCTACCAAAAAAGTAACAGATAAGCCTGGATTCGAAAGTTCCTCATCACGATTCATTGCCCAAAAACCATCTGTCAGATAATCGTGTTCGATAGAACTATGATTTTGAATGGCACCATAACCACAATGGTGATTGGTTAAAACCAGACCTTGATCAGACACTACTTCGCCAGTACATCCCCTACCAAAAATTACAATAGCATCTTTAAGGCTGGCTTGCGAAATACTATAAATATCTTCAGCTGTAATGTTTAAGCCCATTTTCTTCATTTCCGCCTCATTCAACTGCTGCAAAAACAATGGAACCCACATTCCTTCTTTTGCATACAAATCGACATTTGTCAAACTTATAAATACAAAAAAGGCAACTATTAATTTCTTCATAATCAATTAGTTTTCTTAAATACTAAAATTATTTTACTGCAATAGTTTCAATTTCAATCATCACGCCTAAAGGCAATTCTTTCACAGCAAAAGCTGCTCTAGCAGGATGATTTTGTGTATAATATGATCCGTACACAGCATTCATAGCAGCAAAGTTGGCCATATCGCTTAACAAACAAGTCGATTTT
The DNA here is from genome assembly GCA_027858955.1 of Bacteroidales bacterium. GTDB lineage: Bacteria > Bacteroidota > Bacteroidia > Bacteroidales > UBA12170 > UBA12170. The sequence goes on along the minus strand of JAQIBR010000109.1, from coordinate 11,531 downwards.
ACAACATTAGAAAAACTATAGCCTGCTTCTTCTAAAATTGCTCCAATATTTTCCATAACCTGAGTAGTTTGCTCAGTAATTCCACCTTCAACTACTTTGTTTACTTTTGGATCAATGGGTACCTGACCGGAAATATATAAAGTACCATTGGCTTCTACTGCCTGACTGTATGGCCCTAAAGCTTTTGGAGCTTTATCTGTGTGAATGATTTTTTTCATAATTTGGTTTTTTTATTTATGCTACGAAATTATCAAAAAAACAAAACAGTAGGAGCTTTTTATAGGTAAGGGAGTATATCTTAATTTTCTAGATGAGATTTTTTCTTCTCATATTTCAAATCTTTTAACACAGAAGCTTTAATGTTTATACCAAAATTCCAACTCTTCCAAGTACCTAACGGAATCCAATTAAATCGCATTTCCCAGCAATGCATATCGCGGTAAACATCTAAGGAAGTATAAGATATCTGTTTATTTTGAAAATCATATCCCGAGCGAACGCTCACTTTCCAATTTGGAGTTAATTGTATATTGCCGTTAAACCCTAAAGTTTGCACTATTTTTTGATCTTTATCCAAAACGTAATTCAGATAACTATGATTGCTTATATATTGAAAAGTATAATTTATATTAATACTCCAGGGCATAATAGGCTGTTGGGCTGCATCTTTGCTTCCGGTTTTGGCTCCTTTATTATTATCTCCATCCAGAGTTTTATCTTTTTTCTTAAAAGAATCGTTTTTCAAACTAAGGTTAATCCCCAAATTCCAACTAGCATTTTTTAATCTCAAAATTCTTTTATTTACTGTCCATTCGAATTGATTGAGATTACTTGTTCCGGCCGAATCTAGTATATAAGGATCGAAGGCGCTTGAATAGCGCAAATCTAAATTTTTAAATAATTTTGTTCGTGCACTAAGAATTAGAGGTGCCCAGCGCAAACTATCTTTGGCAATATTATAATTAGTCGAAAGTGTAAGATTATCAATAAGAACAACTTTTCTGGTGCCAGTTAGAGTATCATTTCTATCTCGCACTTTCATTTCAAAATTATTTGTAACATTTAAATTTAAACTTCCCGATTCACCTCTTGAAGGACCTCCATAAATGGCTCCTTCGAATATTGAATATTGAACAAATCTCTCTCGCGCTTCATCATAATATTCTTCATAATAGCCGTATTTATCTTCTCCAAAATCAGGACGATAACTAAATGATACTGATGGAGTTAAAACATGTCTAATAGCTCTAATTGGGGAATTATCACCAAACCTATACATTCCATAAATACGTGTATTAATACTCGAAGAAAGGCTGTAATCGCGAGCTGCTTTAAAACCGCCAATAGTATCTATATTTACACTTCCGCTCACATTTCCATTATCATCAATGCTTTCAATTTCATAATATTTTTGTACGGTTTGAGAATACCATCTTTCAGTATAACTGGCACTATTTGTCCAGGTTAAGTATTTTAATAATTTAATAGTACTACTTATTGGGATAGTATGTTTAATTCCGTTTTTGAAATAATTTTGCATTTCCGGTTGAAGAAACACAGAATCAGGCATTAATGCAGAATTTCGTGCTGTCATGCTATATTTCAACGAAATATTATCGTACCACTTTAAGTTACCTACTTTTCCTTTTTTGCGAAAAGGATAGATTTGTGTCCCCGTAAGTGAAAGCTCAGGTAAAGTCAATTCAAAAGTCTTGTTAAGTGTATTTTGTCTATGACCTAAGTTTACATTTAAAAACCACTTTTTATTGAAATTAGTTGAATAGTTAATACTAGATTGAAAAGTATTGGAAAGTTTATTTTCAAAAGTATTTTGTGTTTCATACTGATTAAAAGAACTTGTTACAATGTTTACATTGCCCGAAAATTTGCTATTTGGTCGAGCTTTAGCATCCTGATTATGTGACCATTGGATTCGGAAATCGCGAGTTCGAGAATAATCAGGAGAACCTTCAGTTCCTAAGATATTTATAGCATATTTAAAATCAAACGAACCAGAATACTGGTATTTTTTCGTGTATCGAAAATTAGGATTCAAAGACCAACTCCCTCTTGTATAAATACTTCCGCGTAAACTAAGGTCAAAATAATCGCTTAATGCCCAATAATACCCTCCATTCATAAGATAGTATCCTTGATTGGTAGATGAACCATATGTAGGCATCAATATTCCAGAAGTTTGTCCGCTTTTTCCCGGAAACAATCCAAACGGCAAAACTAAAGGAGTAGGAACACCTTCTATTTGAAAATTAACAGGCCCGGTGATAATCATGCCCCCCGGAATTATTTTTGATTTCTTAAACCGAAAAGAAAAATGCGGTTCAGGAAGATCGCATGTTGTATACTGGCCTCCATCCAAATAAATAATATCATCGGGCATTTTCTTTATTTTCTCACCCAATATAAAACCTTCTCCCTCTTCAGTTTTCATACCGAATATTAAGCCTTTCTTAGTATCAAAATTATAGCGTAATTGTTTGGATTCAAATGATCTTTCATCCTCTTTAAAAACGGGTGTTCCAATAATTTTACCATCTTCATCTTCAACTCCCTTTGAAAATAGTTCATTAGTATTGAAATCTATTTCCATATAATCGCCAACAAGATTAATATTTCCGTAATCAATAACTCCACTTTTGAAAAGGTAAACCTTATGGTTTTTAATATCAAAACGCAAAGAATCGCCCGAATTGTATTCAACAATTTCGTCCAATTGCGATTCTTGTTGAGGAGAAAATACACTATCCATTACAAGCGTATCAGATTGATATACACCTTCGTCAATCAAGCTATCAGGATTGATCTCAATAATTTTTAAATCTAAAGAATCATTCGATTCAATTTCCGTCATTTCATCTAACAACTCTGTTTTTTGTTGCATAATTACACTAGCAGCAGAAATTGTGTCTATAACAAATTCTCTCTTCTCTACCAATACATCTTGCTTGCTTGCTTCAATATCAAAGAGTATAGTATTAGTCGAATCTTGCTTAATAATTTCGGCCAACTGTGCTTCTCGTGGTAAAACATACGAACTATCAACGGCAAGTGTATCTACCTGTACGCTTTCAAGAACTAAAGAGTCAGGCTTAAGGTCTTTAATATCAAAAGATTGACTATTGCTTACGCTTTGTATCAAAGGCTTTCCACACGAAAAACTAGCCATTGAAACAGCAATGGATACAAGTATAGCGATGAGTGCTCTAAAATATCTTGTTGATAAAAACGTTAACAATTTGTTTTATATAGATTTAGGAGAAGCTTCTTATTCAATAATTTTAGCTCCAAAACTAAGGAAAATAAACAGACACAACCTAAAGAAAGCGTTAAAAAAATGAAAGGCATCTTAAGTAATTTTAAATACAGAATTAGCGTTTTTAACGGTTTCATACTATTAAATATTGTTTTTCTTTCATTATACAGTACTGACATTCAAAGCCAAAATCTAGTCGATCGTATAGTTATTGATGCCGGACATGGAGGAAAAGACCCAGGAGCTTCTGGAAAAAATAGCCGAGAAAAAGATATCGTATTGTCTATTTCATTGAAAATAGGCAAGCTAATGGAAAGCAACTTAAAGGATGTAAACATTATTTATACGCGCAAAACAGATGTTTTTATTCCTCTCAACACTAGAGCAAAAATTGCTAATAACAGCAAAGCTGATTTATTTGTTTCAATTCATTGTAATAGTAATTTATCTTCACAACCCAAAGGTTCCGAAACCTATGTTATGGGTAGGCATAAAAGTGAGGAAAACTTACAAGTTGCTATGTTGGAGAACTCTGCTATTCTACTTGAAGACGACTATAAAACTAATTATGAAGGCTTTGACCCAAGTTCAGCTGAAAACCATATTATTTTTAACTTTTTTCAAAATAGTTTCCAGTCGCAAAATCTTGAAATGGCAAGCATAATTCAAAAGGAGTTTAAACTCAATACTGCTGTCCGCGATAGAGGTGTTAATTCAGCAGGTTTTTGGGTACTATACAAAACTGCAATGCCGGGCGTTTTAATTGAATTAGGCTTTTTAAGTAATTCAAGCGATGAAGCTTACCTATTATCGGAAAAAGGTCAAAATCAAATGGCAAGAGCTATTTATAATGCTCTAAAAGCATATAAAATTAAGCACGACACTTTAGAGATGGAAAAACTTGGTATTGCCGATAATCCATCACAAAAAAATAAAATCGATAACAAAGGGATTGAAAACATATCCTTTAGGATTCAATTTTTAAGTTTAGGCAGCGATAAAAAGCTAACAGAAAAAAAATACAAACAACTACCTAATATTAAAACATATTTCTATAAAGGTTTATATCGCTATACTAGTGGCGATACTCATAACTATACCGAAGCAGTAAGTCTTCAATACAAAATTAGAAAAATGGGGTTTAAAGATGCTTTTATAATTGCTCTTAAAAATGGTGAAAGAATAAGCATTGCGGAAGCTAAAAAATTAAGTGGGCAGTAATAGTTTTTGCAAATTATTGACTCCTACATTAGCTTTTTTTAACGAAAAGAATACAAATAAGCAACATTTACAGCTCAATTATTTTGCATCTTTGCAAATACAAAATGTATCAAATAGGATATGAAAATTTCTAAAGAAACAAAAATAGGTGCCATTTTTATAGTAGGAGCAGTACTATTAATTTGGGGATATAGCTTTTTAAAAGGTCAAGATTTATTAACTAGAAGTCGCACCATTTATGCTGTTTATCAGAATGTTAGTGGACTCGGTAAAGCCAATCCGGTTTTTATAAATGGAATGCAAGTAGGTCAGGTAACACATATGTATTTCGATCCAGTATTGAATGGGAATATTATAGTTGGGCTCACAATTGATAAAGATTTTCCCATTCCAAAAAACAGTAATGCCGAAATTTTAAGTACCGATTTAATGGGTACTAAAGCTGTTAACCTAAACTTGGGTTCATCTACTGAAATGGCAAAAGACGGCGATACGCTTACTGCAAAATTGGCAGCTACTCTTACAGAACAAGTAGAAGAGACTATTGGGCCTCTTAAAAAAAGAGCAGAAATTCTTTTATCAAGTATCGACGAAATTTTAATAAGTTTAAATGCTGCATTAAGTGAAGAACAGGTAAAGAGCATCAAAGGAAGTATTGCTCATTTAAATTCATCCTTACAGAATGCAGACACCTTAATGCAAGATATTGGAGGTTTTGTTTCCAACGAAAAATCCAAAGTAAAGGATATCATAGACAATATTGAATCCATTACAGATAATTTTAAAAATAATAACGAAAAACTCTCAGCAATCATTACTAATTTTCATAGTTTAAGCGATACATTGGTTCAGGCAAATATTGCAGGAACATTGGGCAGCGTAAATAAATCAATGTCGGATTTTAGCTTGATTATGAATAAAATAAATAAAGGCGAAGGAAGTGTTGGATTACTTATAAACAATGACAGCCTCTATATTGGATTGGAAAAATCTTCGCGCGAATTAAACCTTTTACTGGAAGATATTCGTTTAAATCCTAAAAAGTATGTGAAGTTTAGCTTGTTTTGATGCTGATATTAACTTTTATCCAATTAGTTTAATTGAAATCATATTCGATCAATATTTGCATTGCGAGACCTTTGCCAAGAATGGACATCACTTAATATTTTCAATTTCCTGAGATTCTATACTTTCGGTCTTTTCAGCATCTGCCTTTTCTACATTTTGTGCATCTTCACCTTCCCAATCAAAAACATCTTCTTTCTTCTTTGGTCTTTTATCTTTCAGCCATAAGAACCCATTAAGAGTTAACTGATCCGCGGGAATTTGATCTGGTGGATACAATTTAGCTTTTGGTTCTTTTTTATAAGTTATTGTTTCTAATTGATTATCTTTCAGAAATATAAGCATGTCTGTTGCACTTATGCGTGTCATACCTACTGGTGTTCGGTCTTCTTCCCAAAGAAAATAAACAGTTTCGGAGTTTCCATTTACAATTAATTTGCGCAAATCATTTTCGATAAACCAACCAAACATAGAATTGCCTTTAATCTGATTATAATATTGCGGATCTATTGAGTCTTGTGATGTTAGGAAAACGTTTTTAGTAAATACCACCGAATCTAGTTCTCCGTCATGAAGCACTAACTGAATTTCATCAGCTATAAACTGATTTTCCTTATGCCAAATTACAGGCTCTTTATAAAAATAAATGGTCGAGTCCTTTACATTATAGACCATAGAATCGCTCATACCTTGAAAATCATCACGAAAGAATTTCATATGATGATAAGCAAGTAAGTGCTCTACTTTATCAGCGGAATCGAGCAAAATTTTCAGAGTGTCGGCGTGAATAAACAAAGAATCGCCATCCTCAATCAAAACTGCCAAGGCCTTATCAACAACATAAGCAAATTTTTCATTTTTCCGATAATTGGCATATCCACCTGTAACCACCAAATTTTCTACAGTGTCGGTAATTTGTACGTTTTTAAATGCTTCTGCTATTCCTTTCACTTTGTCGTAATACAGCATATCGCCCCTTAAAGTGTTTGCTTTATCTTGCAAAAAAGCATTCTTTTTCAAACGAGTATAATCATTTTGTGTATTATGAAAACCAGATTCAGCATACATATAAGAGCTATCACCTACGATAGTAGTCGGCCCGCTAAAATCGACCGTTTTCAATTTAGTATTGTAGAATAACGAATCCGTTTTTAATGTATGTTCTTCATTAACTAATACTACGCTATCTTGAAAAAGCATTTTTTCGTCTTGAGTATAATAAAAGCCTCTTTTGCTAGTAAGCACATTATCTCCATCCACTACTTTTCCCCAAACAAAGTACTCTCCTATTTTTTCGTTGCGTTTGTAGATTAGTTTATCGGTATAAAGTGTAAGTTTTTGATCGAGAAGTTTTACATTTTTATGTACTTCTGCTATGCGTGTATTTCCATCATAATACAACTTATCACCATACAAATGAAGCGTATCATTCATTTGTAAATGTACATTACCAAAAGCATCCATGCTGTTTTTGTCTCCATAAAGGTAAGCGCTATCGCACCACAAAATTGAACCTTCATGTTCCACTTCTACATCACCAATCAATCTTTGGGCATTGTCACCCAATTTTTTATCGTAAATGCCAACTCGAGCTTTGCGGATCTCTATTTTTTTTGTTGCTTTTGATGCAATAGTATCCTGAGCATTTCCTTGAGATGAAATCACAAAAATGATACTCAAAATAAAAAGTAAACGAATTTTTTTAATCATTTCAAATAAGCTATGAATTTGTTTCCTTTTTCGGGAATAAAATCGAAAAGAGAATGGCTAGCGTAAAAGCAATGGCAAAACTAGCTAATCTTTCAGATATTCCTGTTGGTTCGAGCAAAAAATTCTTCCAGATAATTGCTGAGCTTGTTCCTCCTATTAAAGATGCAAATACTCCAGCTTTGGAAAATCGCTTCCAAAATAAAAGTAATAATACAGCAGGGCCGAATGAGGAACCTATTCCAGCCCAAGCATAAGAAACCAAACCATAAACAGTGTCGGAAAACAAAAGAGCAATTAAAAATGCTACTAAACCCACGATTACAATAAGAATTCTATTTACCCAAAGCATTTGTTTTTCTGAAAGTTTCTTTTTAGAAAGATCGTGATATAAATCTTCACTTACCGCCGAGGAGCATACCATTAACTGTGAAGAAGCAGTTGACATCATTGCCGAAACTGCACCCGACAATAAAATTCCAGCTAAAATTGGTGTTAATAAAAACATAACCATTACTGGTAAAATTTGTTCGGAATCAGTTGCAAGAATAGCTGCTTTTTCTCCCAAAGCACCATTTTTCACTAAAATAAAACCAATTATCCCAATACCAAAAGCACCTATATAAGCTAAAATAGTCCAGATATATGCAACCCATTTTGCTGTTTTTGCAGCTTTAGTATCTTTAAGTGCCATCATTCTGGCCAAAAGCTGCGGCTGACCAGTATATCCAAAAGCCCAACTCATTCCACTTAATATTAAAATAATTGCAGGAAAACCACTTTTCCCATCAGTTACGCTTGCATGTTCGGGCGCAGCTTGCGCTAAAGCATTTGCAATATCGATATTGTTTGAAGCGATAAAAAACAGAGCAACTATTGGAAGCATTAACAATGTTATAATCATTAAAATACCTTGAAAAACATCAGTGGCTACAACAGTTATAAAACCTCCTAACATAGTATATAATGTTACCATTGCGGAACCTAATATCATTCCCCATAGAGCATCCATACCAAAGGCTTCCTGAAAAACTTTGCCAGCACCACTATATTGAGCAGCAATATAAAAAAGAAAGAAAAATACCACTATTGTTGCCGATAAAATACCAATCGAACGCTCAGAACCTGGGAATTTCTTTGTAAACAATCCTGTTATTGTTAGTGCACCTGTTTCTTCTGTAAGTTTACGTAAGGGTTCTGCCATAAAAGTCCAAATAAAAATAACTCCAATCACACAACCTAAGGCAACCCAAATAGTGCTATATCCATCTAGAAAAGCATGTCCTGTTAAACCTAAAAGCAACCAAACTGATTCTCCGGTAGCACGCTCCGAAATTGCCAGAGAAACTCCAGAAATCTTTTTTCCACCTAAAACAAAATCAGTATTTGATTTTGATTTTCGTGCCGAATAGACAACTATTGCCGTTAGGGCAAGTAAATAAATAACAAATACTATGAGCATAATAGTTCAATTGATGATTTGAACAAAGATAAAACAATTAGCATATTATCTAAATTGCATATATCCACATTATTTAATTAGCACATTTAATTTTTGATTGAACAACTTTTCTGATTATTTTTGGCCTTTAAAAAACTGATATGCTCTATGCTGCTATCGACATTGGGTCGAATGCCGTTCGTTTATTATTTGCCAATGTTTTTGATAAACAGGGTATTACGCGTATAGAAAAAGCGAGCTTGATTCGAATTCCTTTACAATTAGGCAAAGACGTTTTCAAAATAAATAAAATAAACAGTTCCAGAGCAAAAAACTTAATCAATACAATGAAAGCTTTTAAGCTTTTAATTGATGTTTACAAGCCTGTTGATTTTATTGTATGTGCAACTGCCGCGATGCGTGAAGCAGAAAATAATGCGGATATAATGCGGAAAATAAAAGCGGAAACTGGAATGAATATTCATTTGATTGATGGTTCTTTAGAAGCAAAAATTATTCGATCAGTCAACACTAGTTCTTTTCTTAACTCCGACAACTTAAATCTCCTAATTGATGTAGGAGGAGGGAGTACAGAGCTAAGTTTAGAAAAAGGGAATTCCTTAATTGATAGCCAATCATTTAAATTGGGAACTATTCGGCTGCTTAATAATGAATTTAAAAAAGAAATTTGGGGAGAAATAAATAAATGGCTTGATCAATATAAAGATGATTTCGGGAAGATTAATTGTTTAGGAACAGGTGGAAATATCAACAAATATGCGAAACTTTATGGCCAATACGATATTAAAACTTTGTCTTTTGAGCAACTAAAGAAGGGATACAATGAGCTTCGTCAATATAATTCGAAAGAACGTACCGAAATATATGGCTTTCGCCCCGATCGTGCAGATGTTATTATTCCTGCCGGAAAAATATATCTAGAAATAATGAAACATATTCAAGCATCTTCTATATTTGTCCCCCGTATTGGATTTGTTGATGGCCTTATTCTGGGTTTGCACGAAAAAACCATTTTGAAAACAAAAATGAAAATAAATAAATCTAAAATATAAAAATTATGACACCAATTAAAACTTACATCGAAGAAAACAAAGATCGTTTTTTGGAAGAACTTTTCGGACTAATTCGTATTCCTTCAATTAGCTCAATTGCAGCGCATAAGGACGATATGTACAAAGCTGCCGAATACTGGAAGAAAACCCTTCTAGATGCTGGCGCTGATCGTGCTGAAGTTTATGAAACAGAAGGAAATCCAGTTACTTATTGCGAAAAAATAATCGATCCATCTTTTCCAACAGTCTTGGTTTATTCACATATGGATGTAATGCCAGTTGATCCTTTAGAACTATGGGACAGCCCTCCTTTTGAACCAGAAATACGTGGTGGTAAAATTTGGGCCCGTGGTGCCGATGACGATAAAGGCCAAGGATTTATGCACGCCAAAGCTTTTGAATATTTGGTTAAAAACGATCTTTTAAAAGTAAACGTAAAGTTTATGATTGAAGGCGAAGAAGAAGTTGGATCTCCTAATTTACCAAAATGGTGCACCGACAATAAAGCAATGCTTGATGCAGATATTATTTTAGTTTCTGATACGGGAATGATTGCTCCCGATATTCCTAGTATCACAACTGGTTTACGTGGTCTTTCATATTGGGATGTGGAAGTTACAGGCCCCAGCCGCGATTTGCACAGTGGATTGTTTGGTGGTGCAGTGGCTAATCCAATAAATGTTCTTTCCAAGATGATTGCTTCTATGTTAGATGAGAACAACAGAATTACAATTCCAGGTTTTTACGATGATGTAATGGAAGTTTCAACTGAAGAACGTGAGCTGTTAGGAAAAGCTCCTTTTAATGTAGAAGATTATAAAAAAGCTATCGATGTTGACGATCTTGCAGGAGAAAAAGGCTATACACCTATGGAACATACCGGCATTCGTCCAACATTTGATATTTGTGGCATTTGGGGTGGCTATACTGGTGAAGGGGCTAAAACTGTTCTCCCATCAAAAGCCTTCGCCAAAGTAAGTACACGATTAGTTCCTAATCAAGATAATGTAAAAATTTCAAAGTTGTTTAAAGAACATTTTGAAAGTATTGCACCAAAAAGCGTTAAGGTTATTGTAACACCTTTGCACGGTGGGCAAGGTTATGTATGCCCTATTGATTTAACAGCTTACAAAGCTGTGGAGAAAGCACTGATTGATGTCTATGGAAAACCTCCTGTTCCTGTTCGCAGTGGTGGAAGTATTCCTATTATTTCTGCTTTTGAAGAAATTTTAGGAATCAAATCTGTTTTGATGGGCTTTGGTTTAGAATCTGATGCTATTCACTCACCTAATGAGAATTTTCCATTGGAACAATTCTTTAATGGAATTGAATCTTTGGTTGCTTTCTACAAACATTTCGCCGAAATGAAGCAATAATAAATTAGATCTGTTTTAAGAGAAGCCTTTCACTGTCAACTGATGGATTGAAAGGCTTTTTTGGTTTTTTATAAAAACCGATTAAATCCATATCAATGTTTTTCTTTAATTTTATGCAGTGCATTCAGGCATAGCTTTTGCTTATAAAGAAAAAAAAATCAATATATCATGAAGAAATTAAGCGTTCTACTTCTTTTCATTTCAACATCGATGCTTCAGGCACAAGAAATTGTTGAAAAGGAAATAAAATCACAAATTAGCGAAGTGACTGTTTTTTTGGACGGAGCACAGATTATACGAGAAAAAGAGACTGATTTAGTTAAAGGAACTTCTCATTTAAAATTTACGGGCTTATCTCCATTTATCGATACGAAAAG
>JAQIBR010000232.1 GCA_027858955.1 Bacteroidales bacterium | reverse complement strand
ACAGCAGCACAAGGTGGTTTGAAGCCAGCTCCTGTAAGCAGACTTCGAAAGACCAGATAATATAATACATTATCTCCTTTCATCTATTGTATAGCTTTCACGGCACACAGATTGCATTTTGTCATTAGCACTTTCTTAACAACCCCGAACATTGCGCTTTTGCAATGTGATTAAATGCATCTTATCGTTGAAGCAGGGGGTGGGGTTATTGTAAACTATGTAAGACTTTTTTTAAAACGTTCAATTAAATCCTTTATATCATTTTTCCTTGCAAGTTGATTTATCCATATTTCAGGGATTTGACCATAGCCATATTTCAAACCAGCAAGACCACCAGTTAATGCTCCAATAGTATCGGTATCCTCTCCGAGATTTACAGCCAATAAAACCGCTTTCTTATAGGAATCACTGTTTAAAAGTGACCAAAAAACAGCTTCTAAAGTATCGACAATATATCCACTTGATTTAATTTTATCAACCGACAAAGAACCTATATTTTGAAATAGCAATCGTTTATAACATAACAAAGATTTCTTATACTCGCTATTCTTATAGTATTCAAACATCTCTTTTGAGGATTTTTTATATGAATCAATAATGGAATGACCTTCGAGAATATATTGACCAAGCAGTACATATAATTGTGCACCAATAATCGATACAGAATGAGAGTGAGTAATTGAGGAAACTTCTTTAATAATTTGAAATTTTTCTTGTTTATTGAAAGGTTTCAAAAAGAATACCAATGGAAGAATGCGCATCAAACCACCATTACCATTATCATAGATACCGAATCCACCAGTTTCAGTTGGAGATAAACCACGCCTTATTTTTGAAATAGCTTTTTTAGTAGATAAACCAACATCAAACACTTTGCCAAAAGGAGTCCAATAACCTTCATACAACCATTGTACCATTGTTTTTGAAATATCAGTAAGATTGTATTTACGAATAAGGCTTTCCATTAAACAAAACACAAGTGAACTATCATCAGACCATGTACCTGGCAATTGACCATGTGTACCATAACCACGCATTGAGAGAACAGGATCTTGTCGAATAGTTTCTCTTACAAAAAACTCAACAGGAACACCCAAGGCATCACCAATTACAAAACCTAGCACACTTGCAGTAATTTTGCTCTGAGTTAAATCAGGATAGTTTTTTTGATTTAATAACAAAGTCATATAATTGAGCACCTGAAATACTGTCTAAACCGTTATATCCTAATAGTCTTAAATAGTGTGCAGTATCCATTATAGGAGTGCCAACAAACTTATTATATAATTCATCTTTTATTTCTTTTTGTGAATTACTAAAATTTAAATCTTCAACTGTCATATCTTTCGTCTCTATTTTATTTCCAAACTCATCAAATAGTTTATCCCCAAAGAGGGTTTTAAACTCATCAATGTTTTCTTCATTTATAAGCTTTTCACGCTTATGAATTATTGTACTAAAATCATCACCATGATGCTCATCGGACAAATAATCAATCCAAAACCCTATTAACATATATCGTATAATTTGACGTTTTTCCAATTTCTTTAAAAGTAAATATTCTTTTATAGCGACGCTATAATCTTTTAAATATATAAAAGATTCACTATCAGTATAAGAAAAGTTATAAATAATTTGTTTATAAAGATTATCTATCATTTTTTGGACCAACTTTATAGTATTCCATTACTTCTATTATAGGTACCCCACCAGGAACAAGATACTCATTTTCCCCTTTCGCATTTACAAAATTTCGAAATGCTCTATTTGTTTTTATCTTTAACACAACACCACTTGGATCGTCACCGCCATTCGCAAAGTCTTTAGCTGTTTCAAAATCCTTTGTTAATGAAACAAAAGGACTACCCGTTGATTTACCAGAATGTTTTCTCATTAAATCTCCCGCCCGTGCTTTTGCTATTATCTCTTTTGAGTTAGCACCACTCCTTTCTGCTTTTGAACGAATGACGCGATAATTTTTCAAATCTTTTAAGTCTTGAACACTTGCACCTCTATAGAAGTATTCTGAATTATCTTTTTTTCTTTCACTTGTTTCAAATTCACCTTTGGGCGAACTTTGAACTTCACCACTATGTAAAAAACTCTCTCCTGTTGTTGCGGAATAAACAGCATCTGCAGCCATTGCAGTTATCAATAGGGAAACGCCATAACTAGCGGCATAAACAACAGCAACAGTACCAGTAATAACAAAATTCCCATCAGCATCAGTATACTTAATCGGATTCATCCCTGCATACTGATACCCATTCAAGTTTATCGGATTAAATACACCGCCTAATCCGGGCAACTTACTTGGATCATTGCCAATATACGCCCCAGTAGCTAACGGAGGATCTACACTAATCCATCGACTCAACTGCGCATCATAATATCTCGCACCATAGTAAGTTAACTTCGTCTCTTCATCGTACTCTTTACCGGTATATTTATACGGTAAATCATAATCATCTTCGTTTATGGCCTTCTCGTTGACCCATACTTCTCCGTATGGGAAATACTCTCGATGGTCAATATTTGAAGAAAAAGGCCTTTCATAAGGCGATATTTCAGAGAACTTGTGCAAAAATCAGGGCTTACCCTTTCAAAACTGCAAAAAATTTCAAAGATCAACAGCAAGAATGTACAAAATAAAGGGGAGTTGTCAAGCCTTATTCAAAATAGACCGAATCTCTGGCAACTTACCACTTTCAATATACAGGTTATTCTCACGTGGATGAAACTGCTTCATTATCTTCTTTAAACTGCGAATAGTAAAATGTGTGTAACCAACGGTACTGTCTACTGAAGCATGCCCCAATAAAACCGAAACGTCTTTTACGCCTGCGCCGTTAATCAGTAAATGGCTAGCAAAACTATGACGGAAAATATGCGGAGTTATGTGCATTTCGCTATTCCACACGACCTTACTGTAATGTTTTGCCCGTTCTTCAACTCCTGCTCGTGAAAGCCGCCTACCCTTCATGCTTAAAAAAAGAGCGCGTGCATCGTTACTGTCACTTCCTCTGTGTACAAAAGCCGGTCGGGATGTTTTCATATATCGCACTATCCAGCACAGTGCATTTCCCGCAATTGG
>JAQIBR010000177.1 GCA_027858955.1 Bacteroidales bacterium | reverse complement strand
ATCCAAAGTAAATTTACTTTTTTGGTTGATGTAATTTTATCGGTAATAATCTTAAAACCTTGATGTTGATCAATAATTTCAACAATAGCCATTGCTCCGAGTAAGAAAAATAGAATTTGTGAAATTTCACCTAAATGATGAATTATTTCTTTGTGAACAATAAAGTCAACATATCCTCCTAGGTTATTTGCATCAGGATTAGCGGCAAAAAATTCATTCCAGGCAACACTAACACCAGAATTAAAAATGTCAGCAGCTCCCATTATATAAGCTACCCAGGTTAACGAACCGATTAATAAAGCAGAAGCAGCTTTGTCAACCTTAATTGGATGTTCTAAAGCTATAGCCAAATAACCGAGAACAAAAATGACGACCATTAAAATAAACATACGATTTAGTTTTTTTAGTTAATTAGGCGCAAATGTAGGAAGTTTTTTGGCTTAATCCGTTCTCAATAATAATGTATTCGTTTAATTTAAAGCTTGTCTAAATAATGAATATATTTCATATGTAAAAAGGCATATATTAATCTATGTGGATATAAGCTTTTTGATAAATAAGGATTGAGTAAAAGGTCTAATATGTAATGTTAGCAGGTCTTGGATTGTAATTTTTGGGGTAGAGACCTTGAGCTTCATTAAAGAAGTTCAATATTTCAATAAAATCTTTGGAAAAATCACCGCGAGGATAAAAAACATTGCTGAATTCCAACACTTTCTTTTTATAATCCAATCTTCCAAGAACCAACGGAACCTTTGCTTCGGTAGCGATATAATAGAACCCGGTCTTCCATTTTTCTACATAACTTCGGGTGCCTTCAGGTGAAATTGAAAATACAAAATTGTCTTTCTGTTTGAAAAGCTCTATAATATAGTCTACCATTTTAATACTACCTTTTCTATCTATTGGCATGGCACCCAGACTTTTTAGAACATATTTCAAAGGGAAGAAAAACATTTCTTTTTTCATCAATACTTTTTGCGGAATAGCAACGGAACCAATCGCAAGGCGACCTACGACAAAATCCCAGTTAGAAGTATGTGGAGCAGCAACGATTACGTACGATTTTTCTTCGAATTTCGGCAATATAACTTTCCATCCAAAAAGCCATAATATAAATTGTGAAAAAGAAGAAAGCATAAAATGTTCTTTAAATAATTGTCGAGTGCAAAGGTAAGCTAAAGAAATATGCTAATTAATGCAATTTCAAAAACTAACATTTGTTAACAGAAGTACTGAGAAAAATTAATAATCTATATTAGCTGGCCTTGGATTGTATAATTCAGGATTACGGCCAGTTACATCTTTCAAAATATCAACAATCTGTTTGAAATCCTTATCAAAATTTCCACTTGGATAAATAACATCAGCTAATCCTGCAGATTTTCGTTTGTAGTCAATCTTGCCTAATACAATTGGAACATTCGCTTTAGTGGCAATATGGTAAAAACCGGTTTTCCATTTTTCGACATACCCTCTTGTGCCTTCAGGAGTTATGGAAAATACGAAATCATCCTTTTCCTTAAAAAGGTCAACCACATAATCAACCATTTTCTGGCTTACTTTTCTATCGATAGGCATAGCACTTAATGATTTAAGCAAAATATTTAATGGAAAGAAAAACATTTCTTTTTTCATTAATACGCGCTGTGGCACTTTAAGAGAACCTATTACAAGACGTCCAACTATAAAATCCCAATTTGAAGTATGTGGGGCAACTAATATGATATATGATTTCTCTTTTGGGATATTTTGATCAACTTTCCATCCGAATATCCACAATATAAATTTTGCAAAATAGGCAAACATGCTTTCTATTTAATTCAACAATAAAATTGACAAACAATATTTTCAATAATGATGTAAAATTACATTTTTCTTCTTAGAATCTTCTTTTTTTTCTAATTTCAACTAATTATAAACATGTAGAAATGACTAATAATTCTATAATTTAAATACTTAAATGCATTTTTTTTACAATTAATTGGATTCAAAGAATTTTAATGTATATTTGCGTAAAACCAATATGTTAATTTTTATTAACATATTCCTGCTAAAGCCTTAATGTTGATATTTAAAAAGATTTTCAATTTCTATTATACCGGCTTCAAGGAAATGAATATAGGTAAACAACTATGGATCATTATCTTAATAAAATTATTTATAATGTTCGCAATCCTTAAACTTTTCTTTTTCCCAAATTTCTTGAAAAGTAAGTTCGAGACGGACGAAGAAAGAAGCGATTATGTAATTGAACAACTAACTAACCCAAAATAAATTATATGGAAAATTTTGATTTCACTTTAATTGATTGGTCTAGGGCGCAATTTGCATTAACGGCATTGTACCATTGGCTTTTTGTTCCATTAACCTTAGGTATAACATTTATACTGGCCATAATGGAAACAATCTACTACAAAACCGGAAATCCGGAATGGAAGAAAATCACTAAATTCTGGATGACATTGTTTGGTATTAATTTTGCCATTGGCGTTGCAACCGGTATTATTCTGGAATTCGAATTTGGCACCAACTGGTCGAATTATTCTTGGTTTGTCGGCGATATTTTTGGAGCACCGCTTGCCATAGAAGGTATTATGGCCTTCTTTATGGAGTCCACTTTTATTGCCATTATGTTCTTTGGATGGAATAAAGTAAGTAAAGGATTTCATCTTACAGCAACATGGCTAACTGCTATTGGTTCTAATCTATCAGCTCTTTGGATTTTAGTCGCCAATGGTTGGATGCAAAATCCGATTGGTATGATATTTAATCCCGATACAGCACGTAACGAAATGGTAGATTTTTGGGCTATTCTTTTCTCGCCAACGGCGATTAATAAATTCTTACACACTATTTTCTCGAGTTATATACTGGCAGCTATTTTTGTTATTGGAATAAGTGCCTGGTATTTGTTGAAAAAGCGAGAAGTTATTTTAGCAAAGAAAAGCATTCTGATTGCTTCTGTTTTTGGATTGATATTTACAATAATGACAGTTTTCACGGGTGATGAATCGGCTCGTGAAATTGCAACTTCGCAACCTATGAAATTTGCTGCCATGGAAGGTATGTATCATGGATCTTCCAATGCTCCACTGATTGCAGCAGGTATATTAAAAGATGATCCTACAGTTGAAAATCCCAAAAAACAAGATTTCTTTTTTGAATTAAAAATTCCAAGTGCTCTTTCGTATATGGCGTTTCTGGATGCCAATGCCTTTGTGCCGGGAATTTATGATTTAGTTCATGGGAATGAAGATCAGGAGATTATGTCATATTACGAAAAAATCGAGAGGGGAACTGTTGCAAGAAATGCACTTAGCGATTATAAACTTGCTAAAAAAAGTGAAGATAAAATACTGGCAGATTCACTTCGTGCAAATTTTGAAGATGAAGAATGGATGAATTCCAATTTCAAATACTTTGGATACAGTTATTTCGATGATCCTCACGATATAATTCCAAATGTTCCGATATCCTTCTATTCATTCCATATTATGGTTGTATTAGGCGGTCATTTTGGAATACTTTTTCTTGGGATGCTTTTCTTTAGTCTTAAAAACAAATTAGAGAATAAACGTTGGTTGCTTTGGGTGGCATTATGGACTATGCCACTGGCATATCTCGCATCAGAAAGCGGATGGATTATTGCTGAAATGGGTCGTCAACCTTGGGTTATTCAAGATTTGATGCCTACTATGACTGCTGTTTCGAATATTGACTCAACTTCAGTAATTATTACTTTCTGGCTCTTCTTTGCAGTTTTTACGGCACTGCTGATTGCCGAGATTAAGATTATGTTGAAACAAATAAAAATAGGACCAAACGAAGGAGGACATTAATATGTTTGAAACATTAGATTATAGTATTTTACAACATTATTGGTATGCCATTAATGCTTTGTTAGGCGCTTTATTAGTATTTTTATTATTCGTACAAGGTGGACAAACTTTAATTTATACTATCGGAAAAAACGAATTGGAGAAGAAAATACTTGTCAATGCTTTGGGTCGAAAATGGGAGTTTACTTTTACTACTCTCGTTACTTTTGGCGGAGCATTTTTTGCATCTTTTCCACTCTTCTACTCTACAAGTTTTGGTGGAGCATATTGGGTCTGGATGATTATACTTTTTGCCTTTATTATTCAGGCAGTTTCATACGAGTACCGTACAAAACCCAATAATTTCTTAGGTCAGAAAACCTTCGAAATCTTCCTGATAATAAATGGAGTTGTAGCAACCGTATTTTTAGGAACTGCTGTAGCTACATTTTTTACAGGATCTCCATTCCACATTGATGATATGAATCGTTCCTTTTGGGATTCACCATTTCGAGGATTGGAATTGGCCTTAGATTTTACAAGATATACAACTTTTATAAATTTATCCTTAGGATTGGCAGTATTCTTTCTTTCTAGAGTTTTAGCAAATCTTTATTTCATGAATTCAATCTATCATAAACAAATTTTTTCAAGAGCAAGAAAATCTTTATTGAACAATGCTATTCCATTCAAAATCTTCTTTCTATTTTTCGTGATAAATATTTTATTAAGAGATGGTTATGCGATTAATGCAGATACAAAAGAGATATTTATGGAACCCTATAAATATTTGCACAATCTTTTACAAATGCCTTTTGTCATGATAATCTTTTTATTAGGAGTTATACTTGTATTGTTTGGAATTATTAGAGCATATTTCTCTAGTAAAAAATGTGGAGCAATTGGAATTTGGTTTACTGGAATAGGTACAGTTTTAACAGTTTTTGGGTTATTTCTCATAGCCGGGTTTAATAATACGGCATATTATCCTTCAAACACAGATATACAATCGTCTATTACTATTTTCAATAGTTCATCAAGTCAATATACTTTAGTGGCAATGAGCTATGTATCATTAATGGTTCCTTTTGTATTGGCTTATATTATTTATGCTTGGAGAGCGATGAATAAGAAAAAGATAGATGCCAATGAAATGAAAGATGATTCTCACGCTTATTAAAAAAAGGAGTAAAAATGTATACAAAAGAAATATTTATGCTAATTAGCTGGCCTGTAACAATGTATATTACATATTTACTGATTCGATATTTTCTTAAAGTTTTAGATAAGAAGATACAATCATAAGATTAGAGTGATCTCTTCTTTTTTTAAATATTAATTTTAAGGTCTTCGCTCGCGAGGATTGTATTCTCAAAAATGGTTTGAGTTTCTGCAAGTACTGGAACTAAATCTTTATATCGGGCAGAGAAATGCCCGATAATTAATTGTTTTGCACCAACTTCCACTGCAACTCTAGCAGCATCTAAAGTGGTAGAATGCATTTTAGATTCGGCAGTTGAACGCATATTTTCCATAAAACTGCATTCATGATACAGTAAATTTATATCCTTAATATAATCTTTAAGACTTTCAGAATAAGCAGTATCTGAGCAATAAGCATACGATTTTTGAGCTGCTCCGGGAATTGTTAATAACTCATTATCAACAATATCTCCAACTTCATTTACAAAATCAAGCCCGTTTTTAATTCCTTCGAAAGCCAAATCGGGAATATCATAAATTTTAAGAGCTGCTTTCTTAATTTTACGAGGATGTGGTTTCTCTTTAAACAAGAAACCGCAAGTCGGGATACTGTGTTTTAAAGGAAAGGAATATACTTCAAGCTTGTTATTTTCATAAAGCAGTTCTTTTGAATCAAAATTTAAGAAATGAAACTTAATCTGATAATTTAATTGAGTTTTTGAAACTGCTAATTGAACATCCAAAACTTGTTTAATATCTTCGGGAGCATAAATATGCAAAACCTTTTTCCTTCCCAACAAATTAAAGCTTGAAATTAATCCGATAAGTCCAAAAAAATGATCTCCATGCAAATGGCTGATAAAGATATGATCGATCTTAGAAAAACGAATCTGATTTTTCCGAAGTTGTATTTGAGTACCTTCACCACAATCAACAAGAAATGGTTTATATTGATGCGAAACAATATGTGCACTTGGAAATCGAGTTGATGTGGGAACAGCTGCGCTGCTGCCTAAAATAGTAACTGAGAATTCATTCATATTTGATCCTTAGAAGGAATAAAAATACACATTATTTTTCTATAGAATAGTTTGTTTTTCCTAAAGCCCGTAAACAACCATTAAAAAATTCAAATCGATTTCTTTCGAATAAATATTCTGCCAAGAGATTTTTTTTCAAATGCGAGAAAAAAACGATATTGACCAAAAATAGTTCCAACAAACAATAACAAAGCGTAATAAATTGGAATAATTGTAATTATATACAATGGGATAATAAAAAGCAGAGATGTATCAATACCTACTCCTATCAAATTAAATATTAATGCTTTAACATACACTGAAAGACTACCTGTAAGCGAAAACACTAAAAATATTAAGGCCAAATGCCTGTTTGATTTAATTCCCCATTTTTCCTTAAGCTTATTCACACTCCAATTTTATTATAACTGCAAATTTATGCAATGTTTACTCTAATTTCCTTTTTTAGCATTTTTTTGTGATATCAACAGTAAAAGAATCCCTTGCTAAGAATAATCAAAACTGCTGCCATCTAGAAATTCCCGTAAAATTGATGTAGGTGGAATTTCTTTTTCAGCTATCGGCAAAATATAAGACAAGAATTTGAGTAATCGTCGAGCTTCGGAATATTCAGGCACTATAGGCGGTACTTCTTTCAATATAGGCTCAACCCAACGTTTTAAAACTCCTAATTCGAACAACAAAGCGGTATTAAACATTACATCTGCTTCTTCCTGATAAGGAAAAATATGTTCTGCTTCTCCGTTTCTAACGCTCGACCAACGTTTTAATGTTTCCAAAGCAGAATATCCTCTGTATAAACTATCGCGTACCATACGTCTAATCAATCGGTTATCAGTTGTAGGAATACGATTGCTCGAATCAATGCTTAAAGGCGTTAATGCCGATACATAAACTTTAAATTTTCGATTCTCCGGAATCATTTTAGAAACAATAGGATTTAATGCATGAATTCCTTCAACTAAAATAATGCTGTTTTTTTCTAATTTTAATTGCGAACCGTTAAACGTTCTTTGTCCTGTACTGAAAGAAAATTTTGGTAAGTTAACTTCTTTTCCGTCGAATAAATCGAGCATATTTTCATTAAAGAATTTGATATCTAAAGCTAATGGACTTTCGAAATCATATTCTCCATCTTTATCTTTTGGTGTATGCTCACGATCCAGAAAATAATTATCCATAGAAAGCACAATGGGTGTATAACCATTAACACTTAATTGTATAGACAAGCGTTTAGCAAAAGTAGTTTTACCTGAAGAAGAAGGTCCTGAAATAAATATTACTTTAAGATTCTCTTTTCTTTTATTGATCATATCAGCGATGCTTGCAAGCTTCTTTTCCTGTAAAGCCTCAGAAATTTTTATTATCTCGCTAATTTTTCCATTTTTAGTAGCTAAATTAAGTTGACCAACATTTGGAACTCCAATAATATCTACCCATTCTTTAAATTCCCTGAAAATTTCAAATAATTTATTCTGAATAATTATTTCAGGCAATTTAGATGGCTCTTTTTGTTTAGGTGCCACCAGCAACATGCCTTCATAATATTTTATAAGGTCAAAGTTCTTAAGGTATCCACTTGATGGTAAAAGATATCCATAGAAATAATTAACTACATCATCGAATCTGTATACCGAGCTGTAAAACTGTTTACGAGTGTGCATTAGAGTACATTTATCATCAAGGCCAAACTCTTCAAATATTTTCAAAGCGTGTTCTGTTCGAATTTCTTGCCTCTCGAATGGAATGTCAAGATTGATGATTTCCAGCATCCTATTACGCAATTTATTTATCATCTCGAAATGCATATTCTCATCGATAATTCGACCTAATTCGCAATACAAACCATTGGAAACCGTATGTTTAATCTTTAATTTTTCATTGGGATATAAATCAACGGTTGCCTTAAATAATACTAAAGATAAGGATCTCATATACATACGCTTACCGTCGGAATGAGTATAATCAATAAAACGAACGGTTTTAGGTTTATAAATTAAATAATCTAATTCCTTCAAAGTATTGTTTACCATAGCTCCCAAAATTGGATTGCCAATTTCAATTTTTTGGTCTATTATAATATCCATTAAAGTAGAACCAAACGGATAACTCTTTTCTATTTTTGTATTCTCACAATATATTTTAATACTTTGCATCTTATTTATTTAAGAAAAATTTTAATAATTTGACAGTCAATAAATCATTCAATTTATTAATTATCTACATCTATAAATAGGAGATATTTTAATGGGTGAAATTATGTACTGACAAAGATAATAGATACTCATTAAAATTAGGGTGTCAAAAAAAATAATTTCAAAACTAGGCATAAAAAAACCCCACTAACTTAATAGAGGGGTTTTAAAAAAAGGAAGGCGACGACTTACTCTCCCACCATACTGGCAGTACCATCAGCGCTGGCAGGCTTAACTTCTCTGTTCGGAATGGGAAGAGGTGAACCCTACCGCCATAGTCA
>JAQIBR010000174.1 GCA_027858955.1 Bacteroidales bacterium | reverse complement strand
AATTATAAACATGTTCCATTCCATAGAAAAAAATCCGTAGTGGTACCTGTGGAAATTTCAAAATATGATTCTTCTTGATATCAGGTAATTATAAATTATTAGCTGCAATGTGGGTTAATGCCGATAGATCAACAAAACCGCAAATTGAACGAAGTGAAAATATGCGGCATTTAGTTGACTAATCGGTATTAATATTAATGCTGCTTTTTAACGCTTTGAATATTGTGCTTCGTAATATTTTTGGTAATCTCCTGAAGTAATGTTTTCTAACCATTCGATATTTTCTAAATACCAATCCACAGTTTTTTCAAGACCTTCTTCAAATTGCAAGCTTGGTGTCCATCCTAAATCTTTTTGCAGTTTTGAACTATCAATTGCATAACGTAAATCATGACCTGCTCTGTCGGTAACATAGGAAATGAGTTTTTCACTATCTCCGGCAGCTCTGCCTAATTTCTTATCCATTACTTTACAGAGGAGTTTTATAAGATCAATATTAGTCCACTCATTATGACCGCCAATATTGTACGTAGTTCCGCTTGCAGCCTGATGAAAAATTACATCAATAGCTCTTGCATGATCTTCAACCCAAAGCCAGTCGCGCACATTTTCGCCTTTTCCGTAAACGGGAAGTGCTTTGTTATTTTTAATATTATTAATAAATAAAGGCAATAACTTCTCGGGAAACTGAAACGAACCGTAATTGTTTGAGCAATTTGATATTACTGTTTGCAATCCATAAGTATCGAAATATGCGCGTACAAAATGATCGGAACTTGCTTTGGATGCAGAATATGGACTATGAGGATCATAAGCAGTTGTTTCGGTAAACATTCCTGTATCTCCTAAACTACCATAGACTTCATCCGTTGAAACATGATAAAACCGATGCGATTCCATATTATCATTCCAAATAAATTTAGCCGCATTTAACAAGTTTACTGTTCCTATAACATTTGTCATTACAAACTCGGTAGGATTAGTAATGGAACGATCAACATGCGACTCTGCAGCAAGATGAATAACATCGGTAAATTGTTCATCTTGAAACAATTTTGTTATCGCTTCCACATCAACAATATCCATTTTTACAAAACTGTAGTTTGGCATATCTTCAACATCTTTTAGATTAGCCAGATTACCTGCATAAGTTAATAAATCGAGATTAACGATTTGGTATTCAGGATATTTATTTGCAAACAAACGAACAACATGGGAACCAATAAATCCGGCACCTCCGGTAATTAAAATTTTCTTTTTATAAGTCATTTTGATAATATGTTTATGTGCTAATGTGTTAAATGGAATAATTCAAAATTCACGTTTATACTATTAACTCTTTACTCTTAACTCTTTTCCGCAAGTGCTTTTTCCCAGTTCCAAGACGAGAGCATCATTTCATCTAAAGATTTTTTTGCTTTCCATCCTAATTCGTCATTTGCAAAAGTAGTATCAGCATAGACTATTTCTATATCGCCTGCACGCCTGTCAACAATTTTGTAATTCAGCTTTTCGCCAGATACTTTTTCGAAGGAATTTATAACTTCAAGCACGGAAAATCCATTTCCCGTACCAAGATTAAAGATTTCCACATCTTTTTTTCCTTTATTATTTATCATGCGCTCAACAGCAACTACATGAGCTTGAGCCAAATCAACAACGTGAATATAATCGCGAATGGCAGTTCCGTCAGGTGTATTATAATCGGAGCCGAAAACGCTGAGCTGTTCACGAATACCAATAGCTGTTTGAGTGATAAAAGGAACTAAATTGTTTGGAACGCCCAAAGGTAATTCGCCTATCAACGCTGTTTCATGTGCGCCGATTGGATTAAAGTAGCGCAATAAGATTGCTTTTACATTAGTCACCGAACTTGTATCTGTAATTATTTCTTCGGAAATCTGTTTGGTATTTCCATAGGGAGACATAGCCATTAAAATTGGTGATTCCTCTGAAACAGGTAAAACCTCAGGTTGACCATAAACGGTACAAGAAGATGAGAATACAAGATTAGCGATCTTATGTATCCTCATGTTTTCCAATATATTGACCAATGAACCAATATTATTTCGATAATACATTAATGGGTCGTTAACAGATTCGCCAACTGCTTTGAAAGCGGCAAAATGAATGATTCCATCTAAATCGGAATGGCGATTAAAAAAATCGTTAGTCTTTTCAATGTCAGTTAAATCGAACTTTTCAAAAATAGGGCGAATACCCGAAATTTGTTCAATCTTATCGACAACATTGGCATAGGAATTTGAAAGATTATCAACAATTATAACATCAAAACCTTCTTTTTGAAGCTCCACAACTGTATGGGAACCAATATATCCGGTGCCTCCTGTAACTAATATTTTCATTGCGTTTTTTTTATGGTTATTAGCTAAATAAGCTCTTTTTAGAGAGACCTAAATTAGTAAATATTAAAACGCCTACAAAGTTTATATAATCTTTTAAAAGAAGGAAATATTTAACAGAGTGTTGGAGAAAAAAAGCTGCTTATTGTTTGATCCAATCAACTATCTCGGAGTTGTAAGGTTTAGTTTTTGGGGAGATTACTTTTTCAAGTTTTCCATCTTTTCCAATCAAATATTTTTGAAAATTCCAACTGACTTTTGAATCCTGAACGCCGTTTAAATCTTTCTGTGTGAGCCACTTATAAAGATCGTGCTTTTTATTTCCTTTTACAGAAATTTTACTCATCATAGGAAAAGTAACACCATAGTTTAGAGTACAAAATTCCTTTATTGCTTCATCAGAACCTGGCTCCTGATATAAAAAATTATTAGCAGGAAATCCGATAATTACAAAATCTTCACCACCAAATTCTTTGTATAATTTTTCTAATCCCTCATATTGAGGAGTAAATCCGCATTTAGATGCAGTATTAACTACCATAACTTTTTTGCCAGCCAACTGACTAAAAGCAAAATCGTTACCATTTATGTCTTTTACAACAAAATCGTAAAAGCTACTTTGAGAAAATCCTGTTAAACTCATAATCACGAAAAATAAGACTATAAAACTGCGCATAATTCTTTTTTTGACAAAGATACAATTTATATTCTTTCTAAATAAACCCCCTGTCATTTCGATGGAGCGCAGCGGAAGAGAAATCTGTTGGTATTGACAAAGAGATTCCTCGTTAGCACTCGGAATGACGATAATCGGTCATTTCGAATCAAATTCTTAAGTGCTATCTTATAATAGTCCCAATATGCTCACCCTGAACAACTTTTAATAGATTTCCTGAGGTATTCATATCAAAAACATAGATAGGCAAATTGTTTTCCATACAAAGAGTAAAGGCTGTTAAGTCCATTATTTTGAGATTATTTTTATAAGCTTCGTCAAAGCTTAATTCGCTGAATTTAATAGCTGCAGGATCTTTTTCAGGATCGGCAGTATAAACTCCATCAACGCGTGTGCCCTTTAACATCACATCAGCCTGAATTTCTATCCCTCTTAATGCAGATGCTGAATCAGTAGTAAAAATTGGATTTCCAGTTCCTCCGGCAATAATTACCACTTTGCCTTCTTTTAAATAATCTATTGCAATTTTTCTACTCATTGGTTCGGCCATAGGTTTTATGGTTAAACTGGAAAGTAATTTGACACTTAATCCAATTTTTTCAAGCTCGCCCTGAAGTGCCAAAGAGTTAATAACCGTTGCCAACATTCCCATATAATCACCTTGAATGCGATCCATTCCTAGACTAGCTCCTTGCAATCCACGGTAAATATTTCCTCCTCCAATTACAATACCAACTTCAACACCATTGTTTACAACATCTTTAATTTGAGAAGCATAGCTTGATAGTTGTTCGGGATCAATTCCAAATTGTTGATTGCCCATCAAAGCTTCGCCACTTAATTTGAGTAATATCCTTTTGAATTTCATATCGCTTTTATCGAGTTTTCAATTACAAATATATGTTTAAAAATCAAATAATATATTTAGAGCCTGTCTTGGTTTCTCCTAATAAATTTTCCATTTAAAGATTTTGGTGCGTTTTTGTGTTTTTGTGTTTTTGTGGCGAAAACTTTATGCCGCCAAAACACCAATTCACCAATTTTTCACCAAAAAATATCTAAAAAGACCTATACTTAACCCATAAATAACAAAACAGTTTTATAATAATAAAACCTGAATAATTCACTAATTAATGGTTGTTTTAACTTTCCTAACCACATCGATAATAGTGCCATCCACCCATTTAATTGCCGCAACAATTTCATCAGTAAATTCAGGTTTATCAGCTTTTCCACAAATTGCTTCTGCTTCTGCTTT
>JAQIBR010000129.1 GCA_027858955.1 Bacteroidales bacterium | reverse complement strand
ATGCACAAAAACGGGACTTTCTAAGCACACGAAAGTAAAACTAAAATTCATCAAATTTTTATTAACTTAGTGGGGGCTATTAGGTCTGGACTTCTTGTGTTGACACCTGAGTAGTTACTTCTTTTTTCAATGAAACAGGGCTTGTAATTCCTGTTTCGGTATATGGGAAAAATGTTAATCTGAACAAATGGGAAGAATTCTCAGATAAATATAATATTCCTGTAATTATAGATGCAGCTGCCAGCTTCGACACGTTAAATAAAACATATCTTGAAAAATTACAGAACTGTGTAATATGTTTAAGCTTTCATGCCACTAAAATATTTGGAACTGCAGAAGGGGGTTGCATAATTACTAATGAGACAATCGAACAAATCCCTTTCGTCAGAGCGGTTAATTTTGGATTTTATTACTCGCGCGAAAGCATCGGTAAGTCAATAAACGGAAAAATGAGTGAATACCATGCCGCTTTAGGTCATGCAGAGCTGGATAACTGGAAAATTAAACGATATAAATACAAGAATATAAGTGAATTATATAAAAAATATGCCAATAAATTCAATCTTCAAAACCAAATCGTTTGTGGTAATCCTGTTTCATTAACTTATTGCCTATACCTGAATAAGTCTGTTAAAACTAATCTCGAAATTCTAAACTTTTTGAATAATTACGAAATTGGTTGCCGGACATGGTATGGAGATGGATTGCACAATCATCCGGCATATAGGAAGATTAAGCGAACAAGAATGAACAATACTTCGTTTCTTGCAAATAACATAATTGGATTGCCTATGCATACTTCCCTGAAAGAAAACGATATTGAATATATTGTTGAAAGAATTGCAAAAATATGAAAAAGGGTTGCCCTGGCACTAATGGCAACCCTTCTTTTAGAAATTCAAAAAATTCTTATTTATTTTTCAATCTTTCAACTTCTTTTTGCAATTCAATTACATAAAGTGTTAATTCCTCAATTTTTTCCATCATTTTTTGATTCATTTGTCCAACAGAAAGCCCGTTTTCAATAATTTCTTTTTCAGATGGAATTCCGGGCAAATGCTTATTTTCTTTTACAAATATTTCCACTTCAGATAATGGACTAAGCTCATAATCATCACTAAAAACATAGTCTGGCCAGCCGTCAAGTGTTACTTCAACTTCTTTTGCAGTTATTTTACCATTAATTGCTAAAGCATTTCCTGTTAAGTCTCCATCTATTGAAATACTATGTGCTTTAATTTCACCTTTAACATCCAATTTAGAGGATGGTGTTTGCGTTCCAATACCTATATTGCCATCATAATTAACAAATAAACGACTTGTCCATCCTGTAGATGCATCATATGACAAATAGTTTACATTACCTGTATTTGCTTTACCAAACACAAATCTCATTTGACCAGGACTTGTAGGGTGATCGTTCGAATAAAACTCTAAATTGGAACCAGCAGTTGCTCCCCAGCCAAAGTCAAAACGATTTGAAGGATTATAAGCAGCTATTCTACTAGTAAAAATTGTACCATTTATATAGCTAGGTCCATTTACAGATAGGAACATTGCCGATGATGGATTAGTCTCAAACCCAATACCAACTCTGTCATTAGTATATGAAAAACTACCATTATCTAACCACTGAGCGCTCACACTCATTCCTGCCATTACCAATACGGCTGCTATTATTATTTTTATTGATTTCATCGTTAAAAAGATTTTTAGACATCAGACAATAGATTTTAGACTTTTGTTATAGACTATTGACTAATATCTGTTATTAAAATTTGTTTTTTGAATTTTTAACCACTAAGAGCACAAAGGCTCACTCAGTGTTTTTTCTATGTGCTCCGGTTTGGGTATCAGGTTTTAAAAGTCATTAGTAACTAGTCATTCGTCATTAGTCACTAATAAAAATCTATAGTCTAATGTCTAACATCTAAAATCTTGTAGCTTAAAACGTCCTGATACCAAGGCAGGTATTCAACAGCGCAGTACTTTGATGGTTTCGGCGGCATCGCCCCACGAACGTGAAGGCGAAAATGTTTTTACCATTGAAACCAAATGGGTGT
>JAQIBR010000021.1 GCA_027858955.1 Bacteroidales bacterium | reverse complement strand
GCTTAACATGAACGGCCCCTTCTTCTTTCGTTATTTTTATTGCATCATTTTTTTTTCCTGCAATCTTTAGCTCAATAACTTTGCTTCTTATTTTATTCCAATCCGTAAATGTAATATGTGCATCTATTACATCATTTTTATTGCCAAGATATCTTTCTTCTACTGTTTCAAATGCCTGAAAAACTAAACTGTCGTAATGATTTACAAGCTCAACATATTTATTGATCTCTTCAATATTCTCTGACAAAACAACATCTTTCATGCTGCGATGTATGGCATTAACATTAATTTCAATTGCTTTTACTGCATTACTAACAATAAAAGGATGCTCGTAAATTTCTTCTACATTAGTGCTGATTTTTTGTATTTGTATAAATGCCAGAGCAACAATTATTGAACTAAAGAATATAATTATTGAGAAACCTATTAATAGCCGGGTACTGAATCTTAGATTTTTCATTTGGTTTTTACTATGTTATACAGATGTGGATAATTATTGCCAACGGCAGTCCGTCTAAAAACTCCCGACAAAATTCGTTTTGCTGCAAAATTGCTTTGTAAAATTAGTGTTTTTAGTCAATATGGGAGCGGTCAAATTTTGAAAGACTTTTAGACCATAAAATTTTTGGATGCCCCAAAATGCTTGAAATTGCCTTAATAAAAGGCTG
The DNA here is from genome assembly GCA_027858955.1 of Bacteroidales bacterium. Lineage (GTDB taxonomy): Bacteria > Bacteroidota > Bacteroidia > Bacteroidales > UBA12170 > UBA12170. The sequence goes on along the minus strand of JAQIBR010000021.1, from coordinate 1,784 downwards.
ATTTTAATAAACAAAGCTAGGAGATAACTCCTTAATGCTTCTATGCCTATGATATTCAATAATCTACGAAGATTATAAGCGACAAATATAAAGCCAACATCTGCTTCAGCTCGTTTGATGGTCTTTTTTGTCATGATATAATTGAATCCCCATTGCCGTTTTATGGTGCCATAAGGGTGTTCTACTATGGCTTGCCGTTTTCGGTAGTAATCTTTGTTTTGTTCTATTCGCTCTTTATTATTGTTGATGTATTCTTGATATTCACTTCGCTGTATTCCCTTGCCATATTTAGCTTTTGTGCATTCGCTTTTTACAGGACAACTCATACAATCTCGTGTTGTGTATCTTTTAAATTTGTAGGTTTTTGCTTTATGCCAGGTGCCTGTTGTATGTAATTCATTTCCCTGAGGACATACATAAAAATCTGCATCTGCATTATATTTAAAGTTTTCCACATTATAAGCAGTGTTGGGAGCATTGGAGGCTACTGTGGGAATAGCTACCATTACATCTATTCCCAAATCTGCTGCTGTTTTAAACTCTGATCCTGTATGATAACCTTTATCGTAGAGGGCTGTAAAGTTATTGCTACCTAGTATTGTTTTTGCTCTGGAGAGCATCTTGCCCATCGCTTTGCTGTCATTCTCATTGGTGACTTTATAATCTATCGGTATATTATTTTCTGCATCAACAGTGGTCTGAACATTATAAGCCACTTCTGTGATATTGTTACGGGTTATCATCTGGCGACTTTCAGGGTCAGAAGAAGATATTTGGGTTTCTCCACTTTCTTCTAACTCTTGACTTAGTTTTTTATAATCTTGCTTTCTTTTTTTATGTTTATCTATCTCTTTCTCTATTTCCTTTCTGTTATAGTCATCATTATCTGATAGTTGTGCTTCGTACTCTGTTAGCTTTCCATCAATATATTCTATGTGACGCGCTATCTTCTTGGGATTGAAATTATTCTTCTTTGAATTCTGTGCTCGGAGTTTGGTGCTGTCGCCTGCTATAAGTTTGCCTCCTATTAGATCAAAATTCTTTGCTATTTCTACGGTTACTCTAAAGACTTTCTTTATGGCTTTGGGATTATCTCTTCGGAAATTGGATATGGTGTTATGGTCTGGTGATAGGCCTTTTATAAGCCACATTACTTCTATGTTTCTTTTAGTCTCCTTTTCCAATTCGCGTGAGGAACGTATTCTGTTTGAATAACCATAAATATAGAGCTTCAACAAATCTTTGGGGTGATAGGCTGGTCGACCATTTTCAATGTGGTCAATACTAAAACCCATATCTTCAATATTCAAACTATCAACAAACAAATTAATAATCCTTACTTCATGGTCGTTATCAATGGCTTCTTCCATAGACAAGGGGAATATCGCCGTTTGTTTTCTGTCCTTTCCTTTGATATATTTCATAATACTAAAGCATTAATTATGCTATAAATTTACTAATTATCAGTGAATTACAGTTGTTAATAAGTACGAAACTTATCAACATTTTTCATTGAAATATTTGGGTTTTTAGACAGTCTGACGGATAGCAATATGGCATGAAGCGGATTGCGAGTGATTCACTATCAAATCGAGACGAAGCACAAACGGGCTACAACCTTACCAATTAAGTACTTTACCGCTTTTTGCTATATTGCGTATTATCACTTGGGCATTTTATTTCTTTTTAGCTGTTTATTCTTTTTTTCACTGCTTTCCAGGTATCAGTAATAAAAAAGATTTCGTCCATATAATTCAACATTATTTCAAATTTAATCATAGTAA
>JAQIBR010000052.1 GCA_027858955.1 Bacteroidales bacterium | reverse complement strand
TTCTTTTAATGTTTATCTGGATAATTCACAACCTTTGAAAGAATACATTCATATAGATTCAACATTACTTAGTTTTGGTTACGAAACCATTAAAGAGAGTTCAGCTGAATGGAATAATGTCTCAAACACAAAATCTGAATCTCAGGTTTTATCCAGTAATCTAAAAACAATTTCAACATTAACCATTGAACCAATTGGTTCCTTTGTAAACGGACAGTTATCATGGGGTGAGCCATGTTTTATTAATTATTGGGATAGTGTTGGTATAAGTTCTTGGTATTCATCAATTGATTCAAATACAATTAGAATTAAAGGCTTGGATGCAAACTATACTTATTCAATTAAGATTTATGGAAAAGGTAATCACTGGCCCACTAGCGATGCTACGGTATACAAGATTCAGAACAACGTGGATTTTATACACACCAGTAATGATGCTCAGAAGATTGTAAGCTTCGATAACTTAAGTATAGATAGTGATGTTATCGATATTCATATGTTTATGGCTATCTCGGATCGTTTTGTGCCACCATTATTGGAGTGGTTTGTGCCAGGGATTTCGGTTCAAACTGTGCCATTAATTAAAATGATGGCAAAAAAGGAAAATGAGTAACGGTTCGTTTTGTGCCACTTTGAAAGATCAAGTAAAAACTACTATATCGCAATAAAAAAGCGATATGGCCAATACACTTGATCCTATGGATTTAAAACAAATTATCACATTATCCCAAGATGGTTTGAGCAACCGGCAAATTAGCGAGCTGCTCGATATTTCCCGCAATACAGTAAATAACTACATGAAGTTGTTTAAGGCTTGTGACTACGAGTTTGATGAGCTTTTACACATGCACAATCAGCAACTCAAGGAACTTTTCACAGCCCATACAACAATAAAAAACGATCGGTTCGAACAGTTGATGCTCTATTTTGATAAAGTAAACAAAGGGCGTAATCATCCGGGGTTTACCTTCCAGTTCCATTATAACGAGTATAAAGAAGAGGTAACTAACCCTTATAGCTACACGCAGTTTATGGAGCATTATAAACGCAAGTATGCTAAAGTTAAAGGATCAATGAAGCTTGAGCATGAGGCGGGAAAAGAAGTTTACATTGATTATGCCGGTAAAAAATTACATATTGTAGATAAAGAAACTGGTGAACTAATTCCGGTTGAAGTATTTGTTGCCCTATTACCCAATAGTCAATACACTTACGTTGAAGCAAGCATGAGCCAAAAGCGTGAAGATATGATTGAAAGCATGGGCAATACGCTATCGTATTTTGGAGGTGTTCCCAAGGCAATCGTATCCGACAATTTAAAATCGGCAGTAACCAGAGCATGTAAATATGAACCAGATATTAATCGGACGTTTAAAGATTTTGCAAGACATTACAACTGTGTAATTAACCCTACTAGAAGTTATTCTCCACAAGACAAGGCTTTAGTTGAGAATGCCGTTCAATTAGCTTATCAGCGGATTTACTACCCTATGCGTGAGATGGTGTTTTTTTCGCTTGAAGATTTAAACCGAGAAATAAAAAAGTTGTTACATGAATATAATAACCTGCTTTTCCAACGCAAACAAGCAAGTAGAAAAGAGCTTTTTCAATCGGTAGAGCGGAGCTATTTAAAACCGCTACCGACAGAACGGTATAAGATTAAAGATTACAAAAGAGCCAAAGTGCAAAAGATTGGTTATGTATACTTTTCGCCTGATAAAAGCTATTACAGCGTACCTTATCGCTATATCGGCAAAACAACACTTATCCATTACACAAAATCTACCGTTGAAGTATATTGTTATCACGAAAGGATTGCTTTTCATAAGCGTAATCCATCAATGGGCATTTATAATACAAACAAAGATCACTTAAGTAGCACTCACAAGGCTTATACTGATTGGAGTCCAGATTATTTTAAGAAAATGGCATCTAAACATGGGAATGATGTTATTACAATTATTGATAAAATAATGACCCAGTGTGATTACCCAGAAACTGCTTACAAGCGCGCCATGGGTATTATCCAACTCCACCGTACATATGGCTCAGAAAGATTGAACAACGCATGCAAAAGGGCTTTATACGTGGGCACTAACTCATATAAACACATTAGCAATATGCTGAAAAACAATAAAGACAAAGAACCACTTTTAGAGGAACAAATAACAATACCTCACATTCCAAAACATGCGAATATCCGAGGGGCGTCAAATTATAATTAACACTTAAAAATTAAAGTATGAACAACAATCAAACAGTTGAAAAACTAAAACAAATGCGGCTTGGCGCAATGGCCGAGTTGCATCTACAGTACGTAAAAAATAATCAGTTAAATGAAAGTACTCCCGATGAATACCTAGCATTGCTTACCGATCATGAATGGGAAAACAGGCAAAATCAAAAAATAAAGCGACTGATCAAGCAAGCCTGTTTTCGCCAAAAGGCAGACATTACCGAGATTGATTTTGGTGCAACCCGTAATCTGGATAAGAATATGTTTAACCGACTATCAACGCTGGATTTTATGAAACGAAAAGAGAATATTATCATTACCGGAGCTTCCGGTGTAGGCAAAAGCTACATTGCTCAGGCCTTAGGGTATCAATCTTGCTTTGAAGGGCTTAACGTTGTGTATTCAAACACGGCTCGTTTGTTTACAAAATTAAAACTATCAAAAGCCGATGGCACTTATATTAAAGAACTTCATAAGCTTCAAAAAATAAATCTACTTATTCTGGACGACTTTGGATTACAAGCTTTTGATAATAATGCCAGAGAAATATTAATGGATATTATTGAAGATCGGTACAATAAAATGTCGACAATTATATCCTCTCAAATACCAGTATCTGTTTGGTACGACATCATTGGCGAAGGAACAATTGCCGATGCTATTTTGGATCGTATTGTGAACTCATCTCACAGAATAGACCTAAAAGGTGAATCCTTAAGAAAAGGTATTTTAAAAAATGAATAATTAAATTTTTGTATTATTGTAGCATCTTTCAAAGTGGCACTGTTTGACCGAAAAGGGTGGCACCATTAAACCGAAATAGCCAAGCATAATTGATATAGATCTGTTACCAGTATATATATCGTTAAGTGAAGTGAAAGGTATAGAATTGTATTGATCGGGACTATTATCGAGCTTAATAATAAGTCTGCATTCATTTAATGTATCAGGATCAATTACATGTGCATTTATTATTAATTTTGAAGTGCCATGAATATTAAATACAATTTGTGATCCACCCCAATCTGTCCATTT
>JAQIBR010000046.1 GCA_027858955.1 Bacteroidales bacterium | reverse complement strand
TTTTTAATGAAATACAAACAAGATTCTTGTAAATCTTTATTGAGAATAAGCCTTTAATTTAATTACTTTAAAAAAGGCAGTATCTTATTGTTTATCTCTTCTTGTATTGCTTTAATTTGATCTACAATAGGACCTCCAATCATTTTTGCCATTTCAATAGAATTCATAAGCGTTATATAGGTTTTACCATTGCTTTTTTCATAAATGGATACTCTACAAGGCATTATAATTGATAAATATCGCATATCATCTACTAATAACATTTTTCCTGAATGTTTAGGATTACATATTTCTAAAACCTTTACAGGTAAAATATCTTGCCCGCTTTTCTTTAAATCATTTTCTATATCATGTATTGCTGAAATTTTCCATCCGTTAGTTTTTAAAGCTAAGGATAAACTATCTACTGTTTCTGTAAAATTCAATCTACTTTCTCGTTCAATGGCAAATTTGCTAATGTCTGCCGCAGTTTCTGTCGTATTTAATATTTCGCCTGCGCTCTTCTTCGAAGAAGATTCATTCGTGGATTTGTTAGTTGCGTTGCAATTTGTTAGTGACAAAAATAAAACTACCACTAATAACATTTTTGATAACTGATTATTCATTTTACTTTATTTTAATTGTTTTTCTTACTCTTATGGCTTTTCAGAAATCGCCCCGTTTTTTTTTGAATGGTTTCTGGACTCCATTTTTTAGTTGTCAATTTTGGTTTGGTTTATCAAAACACAAACACATTAGATTGTGCTATTTATATTCAAAATAGTTTAAGTTTTCGTTTCAAAATAAGTTTTTAGATAAAGAAGCCAAACATAAAACATCGCAATTCCAATTCCCACGTATATTGGGAATATAATAAATTTTGGAATAAAATTCATATGTCGTAAGATGGAGCCTATGACTATCATTAATATAATTAACAGTTTGTCTCTTTTTAGGTGAAATTCCCAGACACTAATTCTTTTTTGCGTAAAGGAGAGTATTCGATCGATATTTTTCATTGTTATTTTATTAAAAATGAAATAAATCTTAATTAGCGCTAAAGGAAAAGTAACAGTCAAGCCTATTACAAGTTCTAATGGAGTTATTATTTCGACCCAGCTATAGGCTCTTCTAAACAGGATTAAGCTTGCAATAAGCCATATAAAACCGGTAAATAAAATAAGCGTAGAGTGTTTTACCTTAGGCATTCTTCTTTCTCCCCACTTTAAATAATAAAAAATAGTAGGGAAAGCTGGCAATAAAAAGAGCAGAGCCAATACCTATATACAACGGACTTAAAAGAAATTTTGGAATATAGGGAGTATTACGCATAAAAATACCAAGACTCATCATAAAGGCTATTAGGATATATGTAGGCCATTTTTGAAATGCCCAAATGCACACTTTATTTTGATATTGATTGATTCTTATAATATTTTTATAGGCAAGACCGAGAAAGCCGAAATAGGCAATTGTTTCTCCTAAAATTAGCCCTCCAATACACGCATAAATTATTTGAATGGTTGAAAGTTGATCAAACCATTTAAAAGCAAGACTAATTAAAAAAATTCCTACACCTGACCATAAGACTCCGGAAATCAGAACTAGGATATGCTTATGTACTTTGGGCATTTTAATAATAAATTGAACCTACTATTATAATGAGCATTGCTGAAGCCATATAAAGAGAAGCGACTTTAAATACTTGAAAATTAGATTTATCGCTAGGATACAGAATACTGTAGAAGGCAAATCCCAGAGCGATAAAAGCAAAAATTAACAATAAACGCACAAAGCCCCAGGAAAGACCTAAGGAAAATGCTCCAACAGCAAATGCAATTGCCGAAGTGATGGTTGATAAAGCTATAATTAATCGAACATTTTTGAATCCATATTTTGAAGCAAACGTTGGAATTTCAGCTTTGTTATAATCATCAAAATGGCGCATATTGAATGTCATAATATGTGTTGGAATCCAAAACAAAACAGAAGATGCAAGTAATAAGCCAATCAAATCAATTTCGCCAACGCCAAGCACTCTTCCTGCTAGAATAGGCATCCCGCCGGAAATACCGCCCCAAACTATTGACCAGGCAGAGGTTCTTTTTAACCAAATAGTGTAAATTACAAAATCGATAAATAATCCAGCAAAAATGACCAATGCATACAATGGTGATAGATAATATGCCAAGCCTAAACCAAGTACATTCAGCGTTGTACCGAGTATTACAGCTTCTTTTACACTGATTTTATTTGCAGGAAGTGGCCGTTGTTTTGTTCGATCCATTACTGCATCAATATCCCGATCCCAAATCATATTGTATACGGTTGTGCCACTAATGGCTAAAAATAAGCTCAACATCATTCCAAGTGTCAATTCCCAACTTGTATAGGGACAGCGTGAGCTGAAAAAGCCGGTTATTCCTGTTAGTAATAATAAGATTGTTTGTAAACTTTTAATCAGTTGCCAATAAATCCTTAGCTTTATTTTTAATTTTTGAATCATTGGTATTTGGTTTTGTGAACTTTAAATCACTGGAAACTGATTTCCAGTTTCCAGTGATAATTTGATGATCGCTTCATCAGTGAGAATTAAGCCTAAACTTATTCCTCAATTTCAACTTCAACTTCAACTTCTGTTTGGGGGTCTTCCTTTACAATATCTCTTGCACATCTAAATCCAATGTTGATATTGTAGAAATCGGGACCTGCACTATTACGTGCCCATACAAAAATATTGTATTCGTAATTGGTAAAACTACCACCACGCATATAACGGTAATGTACATCGGGATAATCATCGCCAACCCATTGCCATACATTTCCCCCCATATCGTATAAACCATAGGGGCTTCGATTGTCTTCGGTTACAAAATCTTCATAGGTATTACCATTAAAGTAACCAACAGGAGTGGTTCGAGCTATATTGCCGCCTAATAATCGTTGAATGGCATTTTTACTGCTTCCATAATTGGTAATATTTGCGTTGATATGATCTCCCCAAGGATATGCACGTTTATCAGTTCCACGAGCTGCTTTAGACCATTCTATTTCTTTTGGAATTCGATAGCCATAAAAATCGGCATAAGCTTTGGCGCCGAACCAGGTAACCATTGCAACAGGGTGATTTTCGAAGCCTTTTCCAACAATGAAAGTATTGTCAACGAGTTTTATGTGACCCCCAGCTTCGGCAAATGGCATATGTAGATATTCTCCTTCAGGAATTTCCCACTCATGCAAATAACCATCAAATTGATCGCCAGGATAATGACCAGTCACTTTACCATCTTCAATGCGAATTGTTTTCTTAACTAAAGCTTCATTTAAATAATTAGCATATTGGAGGTTAGTAACATGTGTAATCATTATTTCATAATCATAATCAACATCTACAACCTTTGAATGCATATTATAGTAAAATGGACCTGCAGAGATAACCACCCAGCTATCCGGATTTACACCGGTATCAACACTTTTGATTTCCTCATCAACAATAATGGCTGTTGAGCAACTTGTCAATGTAAGTAGCACGAAAGCTAAATAAATTAATTTTCTCATTGTTCACCTCCTTCGCTATTGAATTCATTCTCTCTTTTAAGATTAAGTACAGGATTGGACGTTTTTTCTAATTCGAGTTCAGGATTTTTGGCTTCTGTTGTCCAAACACCGTCTCCTTTAAATAAATCAAAAAGTTTCCAACCTAAGAAAATGGCTACAGAAATTAAAAGTGCCCCTAAACCGAAATCGGCCAATAACATAGTTGTATTCATTAATCCTTGCTGAGCAACTTCTTGAGGAACAAATAAACGTTTCATAGAGAAAATAGTCATTGAGGCAAAAGCAACATCAGACCCTATGATGAGAATCCAGCCAAACCATTTTCTGGTTTTTCCTTTCAAACCTGCAATATCAGCATAGTACATCAAAATAATAGTAGCAATAAGTGCAGCTAGAATATGCCAGTGACCGGTAAGTGTAATCCTTTCTTCACGGGCTGGCCAAACTCTAAAAATTTCTTCAAGTTTAACTGCCATAAAAATTCCAATACCACTTACAGTAAAATTCATAAATACCATTTGCCAGGTTGGTCCAAATTTTATAGGATCGTGAACTAAGGCTTTCAGTTTTTGGAGTATATTAGGCTTGCTATAGCCTAATTCTATCGAGTTATCGTGGATAAGTTTGTTCCAGCTATAGATTACTAACATTAATGCAGATAGCATAACGCCAACTGAACCAATGTAAATAAAGGTATGAGCCATTTTCGTCCAAACAACTGACCAAACGCCGCCGGAAATAACCAGTGTGCCTATAATCATTAAAGGCATAGCAATTTTGTGAAAAATACCTTTAAACTCAAGCCAGCGTCCAACAACTAAAGTAATAGACACAGCAACAAGTGTTAACATAATGTGCAAGTGGCCAATAATGGATTTTTGCAGGGCGGTTTTGTTTGGATCACGAATAAGATCTTCGGCCAAGAAAGTTTCATGCCCATTAGCCCAAAACGATCCTGTTACGGCACCAAATCCAGCAGAAATAAGCATTGCAACTGCCATTACAAAGAATGCCATACGTTCCATATCTATGCCGCTTTTAAAATGCGCGAAGTCTTTGTTTGTTACATAATATTCCTTTTTCCAAGGATTCAAGGCAAAAGCAAGCATTACGCCGGCAAAGAAAACTAAGGATTGACCTACAAGAAATAGTCCGTGGAAAGTAAAATTATGACCCCAATAAGCAAAGCCAAGACCAAAAACCATTGCCGTGATATAACCTACGGTTACAAGCATATTAATGTTTTTTTGTTCATGTTTTCGCATGGGTATAATCGAAGTCATCATATACACTTCAATTGCCACAACAGCCATGGCTATAGTATGATAGAGCATGATGATTCTCCCGGCACGTTCAGCAGGATTTAAATCCATGCCAAGCCATTTTACAGTTAAATCTCTAATTCCCCATTCAACCATTGGTCCTGA
>JAQIBR010000260.1 GCA_027858955.1 Bacteroidales bacterium | reverse complement strand
CATTAGCAAGATTCCTGATTATTTCACTATACTGGTAACCAATAGTTTGAACCCTCATCCCTAATTCAGTATCAATAAGCTTACTTAGTCCTGATTGGTTGAATAATGCATCTACAAATAAAATTCCTGCAAAAGGACTTACTTGACCGTTTAATTTTTGTACTTTTATGCTCATGATTTTATCGCTATTTGGTTTGTCTCAAAGCACTAAAATAAGTGAAAAAATCATATGGCTAATATCTGTGCAAAATACTTTTGCACAGATATTTAGCTGTTTTTGTTGAAAATTTGTTGCGGATTTAAGGTTTTAGTTTAAGTCAATTTCAACTGAAATGACTAATTTTGTATATTAATTAGAATCAATTAATGACGATGAAGAGTATAAGAAGAAAAATGTACAATAAATCTAACTGTTCTTTGTGAAACTTGTGCTCCTTTGAGTAACTTTGTGTAATAGTTGTTTCACAGAGAATCACAAAGAAGACACTGAGTATCACAGAGTAAGCTTTCGTATTTTTTCGGTTTTTATACTAAAAATCTACCAAATAACAATGCTTATGATCTTTAAACTAATTCTTCTTTCTACAGGCTTAATAGCCATTGCATTTGCACTAATAGGAATTAAAATGTTTATTTTTAAAGATGGCATTTTTACTCAAACATGTAGTTCAGATATTGCTGTTCCTGATGGAACCAAACTAGGTTGTTACTGCGATGAAAATCCAGGTTATGTGTGTGAAAACTTTGAAGAACATCATAGCGTTGCGGGCCAAATTAGAAAACTCCAAGAAGAAGCTAAGGCAAAAAAGTAAAAAATATATGATAGACCTACGAGGGTTTTAAACCCTCGTAGGTCTTTTTGGCATTACAAAGATTAACATTAGTTTATTTATATCAACTTTGGCCCTTAATGTCTGCGCCTTTAGAAATAATACCACGCAAAGACGCCAGGACGCAAAGTTTAATATTGAAATTAATAATATTTTATTAATATCTCCTTAGCGACTCTGCGGCTTTGCGAGAAATAATACCGCGCAAAAAAAATCCCGAACTCAAATGAATTCAGGATCTTTTCTTTTTTTATAAAAATTTGGATCAGCCTAAAATCTCTTTCATTTTACGACCAATTTCTGCAGGAGAATCCACAACGTGAATACCACAATCGATCATAATTTCTTTTTTTGCTTCAGCAGTATCTGCTTTGCCGCCAATAATAGCACCTGCGTGACCCATAGTTCGACCTTTAGGAGCAGTTGATCCGGCAATAAATCCTACAACAGGCTTAGTTCCGTGAGCTCTAACATATTCAGCAGCTTCGGCTTCCATACCGCCTCCAATTTCACCAATCATAACAATACCATCAGTATCTGGATCGTTCATAAATAATTCAACCGCTTCTTTAGTTGTAGTTCCAATAATTGGATCTCCACCAATACCAATGGCTGTTGATTGTCCAAGACCTACTTTAGTTAACTGATCAACAGCTTCGTAAGTTAATGTTCCAGAACGTGAAACAATACCTACACGACCTTTTTGGTGAATAAAACCAGGCATAATTCCAACTTTTGCTTCACCAGGAGTGATAACACCAGGACAGTTGGGACCAACCAAACGACTTTTCTTATCGCTTAAATATTCTTTAACTTTTACCATATCGCTTGTAGGAATACCTTCTGTGATGCAAATAATCACTCCTATTCCAGCATCGGCAGCTTCCATTATTGCATCGGCAGCAAATGGAGGCGGAACAAAAATAACAGACACATTTGCCTGAGCTTTTTCTACTGCATCTTGAACAGTATTAAAAACAGGTTTTCCCAAATGCTCTTGCCCCCCTTTGCCAGGAGTAACACCACCAACTATATTGGTCCCATATTCAATCATTTGGCCTGCGTGGAAAGTACCTTCTCCACCGGTAAATCCTTGAACGACTACTTTAGAGTCTTTGTTTACTAGGATACTCATTTTATTTAGGTTTTTTGTATTAGAATTACGAAAAAAAAATTAGATAGCAAAAGTAAGCTGTTTTTATACATTAAAGAATAGAAAAGGGAAAATTAAGACGATTTTATATCCATTCCAAATAAACAATTATGCAATATATATCACTAATATTTCAATCTGTAACGATTTTCTTTGACAATTGCCTTTTTGCAATGTAACTTTGTTCGCGTACAACATAAATTCATTTGCTATGTTACATCATCTAGCCAATAACGATACAATTTGCGCTTTAGCCACACCTCCCGGTACTAGTGCGATTGCGCTCATCCGACTCTCAGGACCAGAAAGTTTTAATATTACTGATTCTATTTTTGTTCCATATAAGAAAGGTGACACAATACAAAAGGCAGAACCCTACACCATCCATTTTGGCAAAATTTTCGATGAGAATGTTATGCTGGATCAAGTGCTAGTTAGCGTGTTTAAATCACCGCACAGCTATACAGGTGAGGATAGTGTGGAAATTTCTTGTCACGGTTCTACTTTTATTCAGCAAAAGCTAATTGAGCTTTTATTAAAACAAGGAGCAAGAATGGCCGAGGCAGGTGAATATACTTTAAGAGCCTTTTTTAACGGTAAATTCGATTTAAGTCAAGCTGAAGCTGTAGCCGATCTGATTGCTTCTAATTCGTCAGCTTCGCATAATTTAGCATTGGAACAGATACGTGGAGGTTTCTCAGCCAAAATTAAAACATTACGTCAAGAATTGGTAGATTTAGCATCTTTGATAGAATTGGAACTTGACTTTGCGGAAGAAGATGTAGAATTTGCAGATAGAACTAGATTTTTACAATTGCTTGCCGAAATCAGCAAAGAAATAAACCAACTTATCGAATCTTTTGCCTTGGGAAATGTTATAAAGCACGGAATTCCAGTTGCAATTATCGGAAAGACAAATGCAGGCAAATCGACACTTCTAAATCGAATTTTGCAAGAAGAAAAAGCCATAGTTTCAGAAATTCCCGGAACCACACGCGATAGCATAGAAGATACGATAAGTATTGAAGGCTTTGCTTTTAGATTTATTGATACTGCAGGTCTGCGTTCTTCGACTGACAAAATAGAAAACCTTGGAATTGAACGCACTTATGAAAAAATAAGGCAATCGAAGATAATCCTTTATGTATGCGATATTACTCAATCTACACCAAATGATTTGGAAGCTACTTTGGAAGATTTTAAAGAGCATATTGAAGATGAAAACAAACGTTTTATACTGATAGGCAACAAGATAGATGAGCTGGTTGAAATGCCTCATTTCTTCAATAAATTTGTTGATTTGGAAACTATTTTTGTTTCTGCCAAGCGAAACGAAAACATCAACTTAATATTGGACAGTTTGGTAGCTTCGGTTAAAGATTTGGATTTGGGAGATAATACCATTGTTTCTAATGCTCGCCATTTAGGAGCATTAAATAAAGTTGCAGAAGCAATTAATGCCGTTGAAATTGGCTTCCACGATGGAATCCCTACCGACTTGATTGCTATAGATATTCGTACGGCCTTGCATTATTTAGGAGAAATAACGGGTGAAGTGACTAACAATGAATTATTGGGTAATATTTTTGGGAAGTTTTGTATCGGAAAGTAAGACTGAGCCAGATTATATTAGAACAAAAAAGAAACGTTTTTACCGGTAGAAACGTTTCTTTTTTTTAAAATTAATGTCCGGTTTTTACTGGAAGTAACCAGACATTTTTTATCTTTGCATGAAACAAAATATAAATGAAAGTATCTGATTACATATTAAATACGATTAATAGATTTCAATTTGGATATGTATTCACCTATACCGATTTTAACCAAGTGGTGGATAATACTGACGCATTAATAAAAGCATTAAACCGTATGGCAGCTTCAGGCAAACTTCGCAAATTGTCAAAAGGTCGCTATTATAAACCCAAAATAACAGAATTTGGCGAACTTAAACCTAACGTGAATCAGGTCGTTAAAGATTTACTCGAAAAAGACGGTAAAATTCAAGGTTATTTAACCGGTTATTCGATTTATAACGAATTAGGCCTCACAACACAAATTTCCAACACTATTCAAATTGGAATAAACAATGAAAAGAAAGCTCTTTCAAGAGGTATGTACAAAGTAAAATTCTTTAAGCAACCCAACAGAATTACAAAGGAGAACAAATCATTATTGCGTATTCTCGATTGTATCAGATTTATAAAAGAAATTCCGGATACAACAACAGATAAAGCTTGTGAGCAAATCAAGGTGTTTATTAAAAAACTAAATTACAATGAATTACGTCAATTGAAGAAATTAGTCTTAAACTACACAGCATCAACCAGAGCATTAACGGGAGCCATTGTCGAAACCGTTTTTAGTGAGACTGAATCACAACAAATATTTGATTCGATAAACCTCGCTTCAAAGTATAAGTACAACGTTTCGGATATCACTCTGCCAAACAAGCAAAAATGGAACATTCAATAAACCTACATAATGACAATAAAGCTTTTCAAAATGCTATTCAGGCAGCAAGTCAGAGTTTAAGTATTTTGCCAGTATTTATCGAAAAAGATTATTGGATTACACAAATGTTAAAGCGCTTATCCGAAAGCACATATGCAAATGCTGTTGTTTTTAAGGGTGGAACATCTTTATCAAAAGCCTACAAACTTATAAATCGTTTTTCGGAAGATATTGATATTGCAGTAATTCACACATCTGAAATCTCTGGCAATATGCTCAAGAATTTAATCCGTACAATTGAAAAAGAAATTGCACAAGATTTAGAAGAATTTGTGATTGACGGGATAACAAGCAAAGGTTCTCGTTTCAGAAAGTCAGTATTTAAATATCCTGAAAACCAAAAGTACAAAGTTGGTCAAACTGATTCCAACTTCATAATTGTAGAAGTAAATACTTTTGCAAACCCTTACCCCTATTTAAAAGCCAGTATTCAAAGTCTTATCGGTGAATATTTGCAAAACAATAAGCAAAACGATTTGATTAAACGTTATGGCTTAGAAGCATTTGAATTGAACGTATTGGATAAAAACCGAACTTTGATTGAAAAATTAGCTTCCCTTATCCGTTTTTCTTTTGATACAAATCCTATTGAAAGTATATCAGGTAAAATAAGGCATTTTTACGATTTGTATTATTTATTGAACGATTCAGGATGCAACAAATATGTCAATACCGATATATTTTTAACTGATTTACAAGAAGTTATTGAACATGACAAAAAAATGTTCGATGATCCAAAGGGATGGAAAAATAAGCAAGTTTGCGATTCTCCATTATTAAAAGACTTTGATAATTTGTGGAATAAGCTGAAAAAAGTTTATACAAAAGAACTTTCAATGCTTGCTTTTACTGAGATTCCTAATGAGATAGCTATTGCAAATAATTTCAAAAAACTCATCTCAATTATAAACAAATTACATAAAAAATAAGAGTATGTTTTCTTTTATTTTCCTTACATTTTCCTATAATTCTGTAATTATTTTTGGCTACTTGTTTCCCGAGCTTTATATTAACTGATATTCAATATTACTTTAGATTCAAAACAAAAAAATGAAAAAACCAACAATAATAGCCGACCATAAAATCCCTTTCTTAAAAGGCTCTTTGGAAAATGTTGCCAATGTAATCTATATGCCCGGCAATGAGATTTCAAATGCCGTCTTGCAAAATGCTGATGCTCTACTTATTCGAACACGCACCAAATGCAATAAAGATTTACTTAAAGATACTTCAGTTAAATTTATCGCTTCTGCTACTATTGGTCACGATCATATTGACACGGAATATTGCAAAGCAAATGGAATAGAATGGATAAATGCGCCTGGGTGTAACGCTGCTTCGGTTGAACAATATATTGTATCAGCACTTTTAGAAATCGCGAATCAATTTAAGTTTGATTTGAAAGTCAAAACCTTGGGAATTATTGGTGTTGGTCATGTTGGAATAAAAGTTGCAAATGCTGCAATCGCTTTGGGAATGAATGTGTTATTAAATGATCCGCCACGAAAGAGAAATGAGAATCTAGAAAATTTTGTTGATTTATCAATAATACAAAAAGAAGCGGATATTATTAGCTGCCATGTTCTTTTAAATAGTGAAGGAGAAGACAAAACATTAAATATGGCCGATGAATTATTCTTCAATAAGTTAAAAAAAGGTTGCATTCTAATAAACACTTCTCGTGGAGAAATTATAGATGAAAATGATCTTGAGAAAGCTATAGACGAAAAAATTCTTAGTGCAACTGTTTTAGATGTTTGGAGAAATGAACCATCGATTAATTTGAGTTTATTGAAAAAAACAACTCTTGCTACGCCACATATTGCAGGTTATTCCGCTAACGGAAAAGCGAAAGGAACTGAAATGAGTGTGCAAGCTATTTCCAAATTCTTTAATTTAGGATTATCGAATTGGAAACCTGAAAACATTCCACAACCCACGCAGCCACAAATCAGAATTAATTGCCAGAATAAAACCGAACAAGAGATTGTTTACGAAATCTACAAACACACTTATAATATTTTAGCCGACAATCTTAATCTTAAAAGAAGCCCGTATTTGTTTGAGATTTTACGCGAAAATTATCCATTAAGAAGAGAAGCAAAAGCTTATAATTTAAGTTTTTTGGGAGCTTGTTCGGAAACAATTTTTCTGGCTCTAAAACACTTGGGATTCAGAATTCAAATTTAATCCAGGTCGTAATAAACAGAATTCATACTTTAGCCAACAATTAATCTACTAATTGAAATTGCATTATGCCCAGAGTTCCAAAAAAAGTATTAATTTTTATTGCAGGTTTATTGTGGATTTCAGTTGGAATGTTTCTTATTAAACTTGGATACAATTGGTTTTCGGAGTTATCTCCAATCCAAATAACAGCCGCAATTATTATAGGCTTAGTGCTAGGATCAATAATCTCATATTTTGGCTTCTCTAAGATTGCCATTAAGAACATAGCTCGCATTAATTTATATGAAAAAAAAGTATGCGTTTGGGCTTTTCAAAAATGGACAAGCTACTTACTTGTTGCTTTTATGATGAGTTTAGGAATTTTCTTACGAAATAGTATCCTCCCAAAATACATTCTTACACCTATTTATTTTGGAATTGGTTTCGCTCTTTTAACGGCAAGTTATCGCTATTTTCTATTTCTTTTTAAAAGATAGATACTGATATGGGTTATTATTTACTAGATAGAGTCAATTTTATTATTGGTTTAAATTACAATTTTCAATCCTATCTTTCCAACAATGATAATTCCCAAGTACTTACTCTAAATACAGGGGTTGCCATTGAAAAAGCTGAAAACTTTATCTTAGTATTAAATGCCCCATTTGATATTTTAGGCAAAAACGAATACCAAACTATCGGTTTTGGGCTTGCATTAACTATTATACTCAATTAAACTTTATAAATCTATCAGCTGTTCAGAAAATGCAAATGATAGATTTTGGGATTTACTCTATTTAGACCAATAATAGATTAATCCACATGCTCTTTATTTCAATTGTTAATAGGCGATAATTATTATTTTTGTTAAATTATTTAACATTAACAACAATGATAAAGACCATTTTACCTGGATTACTTTTTTTTATAATCACGAGCCTTTTTGCTCAAAACCAATCAGAATTAACGCTTTCGGGAGATTTCAGGACTATCTCTGAATTTCGACAGGGCTATAAAGTTTTATTACCAGAATCAGCTGAACCTGCATTTGTAATTTCACAACGATCTCGTTTAATTTTAGATTATAATAGCGATAAGTTTGATATGCGATTTTCTGTGCAAGACGCCAGAGCCTGGGGCGAAACATTTATTATTAACAACACAAAGTCAATCATACTTTATGAAGCTTGGATAAAATATCATTTCAATCCATTCTTAAATCTTACAATTGGTCGAAAAGCTATTAAATACGGCGATATTAGAATATTTTCAGACAGGAATTGGAGTATAATAGGAGCTGCTCACGATGCAGCTATTTTGAATTTTAGAAAAAGAAATGTCTTTATTGACTTTGGAATAGCTGTGAACAATACTTCATCAGGTATTTTAGAAAGATCAACATATGATATAAAACAATATAAATCTATGAGTTGGTTTTGGGCTTCGAAAGTTTTTAGTCCAAAATTTAAACTTAACTTTATAAATCTATTGGCTGGATATCAAAAACCCGAAACACTTACTTCTTATGCTTTAAATACAATCGGAATAAATCCTGTTTTAAAAATAAATGGATTTGAAATGAATAGTGCAGCATATTTCCAAACAGGAAAAAACGGAAGCGGAAACATTCATCAGGCTCATATTTATACAGCCAATTTAAGTTATACTTATCAATTTGCCAGTATAAAAATAGGCTACGACCAATACTCCGGAAAGGATTATGATGATATTTCCGGAACTGATCGCCATTTTATTCAAATTATGGAAACGATACCTCATACTTATTTTGGATTCATGGATTTTGTAAAAGGCCATCAATTTCAATATCAACAGGGCATTTCAGACCTTAATTTCAAAATAAAATATGGTAAGAAAACAACAATAACTGCTTATTTCCATGCTCTATCGTATACCAAACAAACAGGTGTCGACTTAAGCAAAAAGATTGGCAATGAATTCGATTTTGTACTTACACATAAGTTTGCTGCAAATCATTCTCTCGATATTGGCTATTCTTTTATGCTTCCTCACGATGACTTGGTTATTTCTGCATTAGCACCAAGCACCGTAGCCAACTTTGCACAATGGGCCTGGGTAAGACTGACCTTTAAACCTAAATTTTTATAAAGATTCTAAAGCCAATAAATTGAAGCTAACGAAATAGCTATCAACGCAATAGCAGTGGAATAATAGATCAATATTTTACGGTGCTTTGTTGTCGAAATATTGCTTTTCCCGGAAAAAATAAGCCCTAAATTCGCTATAAATAAGGCAAAAAGCATCAAAACAATATGCTCGATAGGCCATAAACGTTTGGAGACCATTGCCACACTTCCATCAGCACTTTGGTAATCATAACCAAAAATGCTCAGGTTTGTGAAAAGAATTAAGCCCAATAATAATTGTAAATAAAGGCCGATGATGAATAAATAGGCCAATGTTTTATCAATCTTAAGATATGTTAAACCTCTAATAATTCCTCTAAAAGATCGAATAATAAGCCAAATTGCGATGACTAAAAAAGATACACTAATAAAATAGTGAATCCATAAAGTAATTTGATATGCATTAGTTGGCTCCATATAATAAGATTAAAGAATTTGCAAGCACAAAGTAACGAAATATTTTGAGCAGACAATACTTGATATTAACATGATTGAGGAAACCAAAAAAAGCCTGGTAAACCTATGCGAGTTTTTCCGTATTTTTGGCGACGAATAATCCATACAAATGAAGATTTTATTGATAGAAGATGAAGTAAGCCTGTCCAAATCCATTGAAGATTACTTGGTGGACGAAGGTCATGTATGCGAGTCTGCACAACTGTTTGAAGATGCCATTGAAAAAATTGAGCTCTACGAATACGATTGTTTGATAGTTGATATCAACCTGCCCGACGGAAGTGGTTTGGATTTAATTCGCTTGGCAAAGAAACGCAATATAGTTTCAGGAATCATTATTATTTCAGCACGTATATCATTAGAAAACAGGATAGAAGGCTTAGATATAGGAGCTGATCATTACCTTACCAAACCATTCCATTTAGCCGAATTAAATGCGCATTTAAAATCGATAAATCGGCGCATACACTTCAGCGGATCCAATCAAATAAGCTATAACGAAATTCGCATTCTTCCTGAAGAGCATCGCGCTTTTGTAAACGATGTAGAATTAACACTTACCCGAAAAGAATTTGAGCTCTTGCTTTTCTTTTTAGCCAATAAAAACAAAGTAATTACCAAGGCTGGAATTGCCGAACATCTTTGGGGCGATTATATGGATACGGCTGATTCGTTTGATTTTATTTATACTCATATCAAAAATTTAAGGCAAAAAATGATGAAGACAGGCTCTGCTGATTATATCAAAACTATTTACGGAGTTGGTTATAAATTTGATGTTTCGTAACCAGTCCAAAAAACTCTTAACCTATGAAGCTCGCAACTAAAACCAGTCTAAATTTTCTATCAGTTGCCTTATTCACCTTCTTGTTTGCGATCATCGCCTTTTATTATACTTTGCGATCTCAAGTAGATAAATTTGTTAACAACGAACTAAACAAAGCAAAAATTGCCTTTTTTGAAAAATCTGACAATCTTTCTTCATTGGAAGGAACCTATTTAGGTGCTTGCCAATTAATGCCACTAAAATCCACTACGAATTTCAATGATACTATAGTTCATTATCAAGATACCTTGATTTTTGACCAACAAGCGAATAAATACCTTCCATATCGACAAATGTCTTTTACTATTTCTACCCAAATGTCGGCCTTTGAAGTGAGAATAATACGCCCTTTGGAAGAAACAGATCGACTAATTATCAATATCTTTCTGATTATGACTTTTTTGGTTATTCTGCTAATTATTGCTCTGTTAATAATCAATCAATATTCATCTCATCAAATTTGGAAAGATTTTTATGTAAGCTTAGATAAGATAAATAAATTCGATCTGAATATTCAGGCCGATTTGGAACTGCCTGCTACTGATATTAAAGAATTTGAAGATTTAAATACAGTACTCGGCCGAATGAGCAAACGGATTGCCAGCGATTACTCCAGAATGAAAGAATATACAGAGAATGCTTCTCACGAGATTCAAACACCTTTGGCGATTATCAATGCCAAATTGGAATTGCTATTGCAATGCAAAGTGCTACCAGAAACTCAATTCCAGATTATTGCCGATGCATCTGAAGCCTCCGACCGTTTGGCACGACTGAATAAAACTTTGATTTTGTTAACGCGGATAGAAAACAGACAATTCCCCGAAATTGAAACCATCTTTCCACAGAAAATTATTGAATATCAACTTGATAATTATGATGAAATTATTCAATCGAGAAGAATTAAACTATGCACGAGCTTTGAACCCGATGTAAGTATTCAAATGAACGCTCACCTATCGGATATACTCATCCTAAACTTAATTAAAAATGCCATTCGACATAATATTCCAAATGGCGTGTTGAATATAAAATTAAATGCGAATGGCTTGGAGATTGCAAATTCGGGAGAACCTCTTCTTGTAGATTCCGAATTGCTTTTTAATCGTTTTTACAAATCTACAAAATCATCAAAGTCAATTGGTTTAGGATTGTCCATTGTTAAAGAAATTTCAGAACTTTTCAATATGAAAATCAAGTATAACTATAGCGAAAACCTCCACAGAATTCATCTAATATTTCCTCAAAAAACGGGAAAAGCTGTTGAAATAAATCCAATCTGAACTTTAAAAAAAATAAATTTAATTTATAGTGTTTCTTAAAACACAGAATCTACAGAATTCAAACTTGTTATTTTTTAAAAAAAATACTCTTGCTTTCAACATATGAACAAGGATTGCCCTTTTTTATACAATTGATTTCCTGCATCTTACTATGCAATATATACATGTCAATTGATTGTTTCAATAAATCGGAATACTGATTAAAGAGCTCCTGATATTTCAAACCAATTAGGAAAGTTGATCTTTTTATTAGAATTTTTCTTTTCTCAACAAAAACTACAGATTTCCTACAAATTCTATTTCTAAAATTGCATCACAAAAGCGATCATAAAAAGTACTTTGATTTATAAAAATATCACTTGTAAAAAATACTCAATTGGCATTCTTGGTTGTTTCGAAGCAAAATGCAAAAGATTGATAAAAAATATTTAAGGAATGTGTTTAATTTAAGAACAAGGAATGTTGAATCTCTATGTGAAAGTTTGTGGAAGCTTTCTTATAGAAATCCTTCTGTTCCTTGTTCATTTTTTTTATCCCATATAAAACTCTTAATTTTTACCGATGCAAACTAAACCAATCCAAAAATATTCCACTCTACTAAGCTTATACCTGGCGCAGTCAATACCAATGAGTTTTTTCTCAACGGTAATGCCCGTTATTATGCGTACTGAGAATTTTTCTTTGACTTCTATTGGATTGATTCAACTTATCAAATTGCCCTGGATTCTAAAATTTATCTGGGCCCCAATGATTGATAAATCGGCTACAACACTACGCAAATACAAACAATGGATATTATTTTCAGAGCTATTCTATGCGCTCGTCATTTTTAGTATTGGTTTTCTAAATTTAGAAACGAATTTCACCACCATCATTGTTTTAATGCTTATTGCTTTTACAGCTTCTGCTACGCAGGATATTGCAACAGACGCCTTTGCCATACTCATTTTAAGAAAGGATCAACGTAGCTTTGGAAACAGTATGCAGTCGGCGGGGACCTTTTTAGGGACTTTAACCGGAAGCGGCGTTTTGCTGGTTATTTACCATTATTACGGTTGGCAAATGTTGTTGGCTGGACTTGCAACATTTGTTCTTATTGCCCTTATCCCTCTTTACTTCTACAAATCCAAAGAAGCAAGCTATTCAAAACCTGACAAAACCATAACATTAAAAGACATTTATTTATTCTTTACCCAAATTGGCATTGGGAAGCGTGTAATCCTTCTTGTTTTTTATTATTCAGGTATCATTGGAATTTTAACAATGTTAAAACCCTGGATGGTTGACTTGGGTTACAGTATAAAGGAAATTGGATTAATCTCAGGCATATATGGACCCGCATCTGGAGCAATAATGGCTTTTGCAGCAGGGTTTATAATTAAATATATAGGCAAAAAGAAAACCTTACTTTTAGTGTCTTTAATGGGTTTATTAGATGGAATATATTTTGTGTGGCTTAGCAGTTTTACTCCAAGTCTCACGCAATTACTTCCTGCTATTTTAATGCTTTGGGGAACCTATGGAATGGCTTCGGTTGCGATTTACACCATAAGTATGGATATCGTAAGAAAAGGACGCGAAGGTACTGATTTTACATTACAAATTGTGTTGACTCATCTAAGTAGCTTAATTATTGCTGTTGGCAGTGGAAAAGTAGCTCAAACGATAGGATATGACGGTTTGTTCAAAATTGAAATTGTAATAGCTTCACTTGTACTAATGGCCGTTCCTTTTCTTTATAAACAGGAATTAGAAAATTAATGAAAATGAATAATAAGAAAGTATGAATAGCAATTTTTGCATGAACGACAAGCACTCAACGAAGTTAATATTAGCACTTTGTGTACCTTAGTGCTTCTTTGTGAAACCTTTGTGTAACAGCTATATCACAGAGAACCACAAAGAAGACACTCCCGAAGGGATACCTTTGGCAAGAGTTTCACTGAGAAATATACTTAAATTTTCTTATTAAATTAAAAATTACAAATTATGAAAATTCCGGAATCACTTCTTCAAAAATACAACGTGGCAACTCCTCGTTATACAAGCTATCCACCTGCAAACTATTTTCACGAAGAGTTTAAGGCCGAAAAAAATAAGGCGGCTTTGATTAAATCCAATCAATCTCATCCTAAAAATATTTCCTTTTATTTGCATATCCCATTTTGCGGTAAGCTTTGTCATTATTGTGGTTGCAATACGCATATCAGCAAAGACAATTTGCTTATAAAGAGCTACGTGGAAACTCTAAAAAAAGAAATCCTTTTATATAAAAACTTACTCGATTCAAGCAGAAAAATATCCCAAATACATTGGGGTGGTGGTACACCAAACTATTTACCAATTGAAGAAGTAGAAGGAATTATGGCAATGTTCTTTGAGCATTTTGAGTTTATTCAAAACCCTGAAATAGCTATGGAGTGTCATCCGGCACATTTGACTTTCGACTATGTAGATAGACTTGTAAAAAGTGGCATTAACCGTATGAGTTTGGGAGTACAGGATTTTGAGTCGAATGTAATGAATGCGGTAAACCGCGATGAATCTATCATTCCTATTGAAGAGCTTATTCGCTATATCAAAACAAAAGGTGATATTTCGGTCAACCTCGATTTTGTTTACGGACTTCCATTTCAAACCCCGGAAAATTTTAACTCGACAATAAATAAAGCAGTTGCTGCTAACCCCGATCGTCTGGCTATTTTCTCCTATGCTCACGTTCCATGGCTAAAGAAATCACAAAATAAACTTGAAAAATACGATTTACCCGATGCCGAGCAAAAAATTGCATTATTCGAAATGGCTTTTAAAGTCTTAACCGAAAAAGGCTATGTTGCTATTGGCCTGGATCATTTTGCCAAACCAGAAGATGAATTAAGTATTGCTTTAAACGCCAAATCCTTACACAGGAATTTTCAAGGCTATTGTACACGCGACACAACAGGACAAGTCTATGCTTTGGGTGTAAGCGGAATTAGTCAGCTAGACAATGCATATTTGCAAAACACTAAAGATCTAAAAGTTTATAAAAAAGCCATAGACGCGGGAGAATTGCCAGTTGAAAAAGTATATTTTGTAAATGAAGAAGAGAAGATTGTTCGAGAAGTGATTAATGAGTTGATGTGTAATAATTATTTGTCTTTTCCTAAAATAGCTTCAAAATACAATATTGAAATTGAAGAGTTAAAAAGCATTCTAACTTTTGAAGAAGACATTATAAAGGAATTTGAAAAAGAAGGTTTATTAATTTATAAGGATAATATCGTAGAGATTAAAGATGAGGGGCAATTCTTTATGCGAAATATAGCAGCGAGTTTTGATCCGAAAATGAAAAGTAATGAAAAAAGTTTTTCTAAAGCATTGTAAATATATAAATGTATTAAGTTAACCGCTAAGTACGCAAAGGGAAATCGCAAAGGACGCAAAATATCAGAATTTTCTTCGCGAACATTGCGGAAAACTTTGCGAACATTGCGTTTAAAAATAATAAGAAAATTAATTCGAGACAAATCTGTTATGGAAAATAAAAGAGTAGCGATAATAGGCGCTGGAATAACAGGACTTACAACAGCTTTCTATTTAAAAAAAGCAGGCATTCCATTTACAATCTTTGAAAAAAGCGATAAAATTGGTGGAGTAATGCAAAGCAAAACCGACGGAACTTTTCTTTACGAAACTGGCCCTAATAGCGGAGTAATTTCACACACTGAAATGGCAGATCTTTTTGATGATTTAAATGGCAAATGTGAATTGGAAATTGCTGATGATAAGTCGGCTAAACGATTGATTTGGAAAAACGGCAATTGGTATGCTCTTCCATCCGGCCTAATTTCTGCTGTAAATACTCCCCTTTTCCGCTTTTCAGACAAATTACGTGTTTTAGGAGAACCATTTCGTAAAAAAGGAAACAATCCCTTTGAGAGTTTAGCTGCGCTTGTAAAAAGACGATTAGGACAAAGCTTTTTAGATTATGCTATTGATCCTTTTATATTGGGAATCTATGCCGGCGATCCAGCTTATATTGTTCCAAAATACGCACTTCCAAAACTCTACAATCTGGAGCAAAATTACGGCAGCTTTATTGGTGGAGCAATAAAAAAAGGACGTTTGCCAAAAACAGAAGCCGATAAAAAGGCCAATCGAAAAATCTTCACAGCAAAAGGGGGCTTAGGTAATTTGATATCAGCTTTGGTTGAAGAAATTGGCCGAGAAAATATTTTTACGGAAACTCAAGTTGAAGTTTTAGACAAGGCTTTTACCATCTCAGTAAATGGCAATAAAGAACAATTTTCGCAAGTGGTTTTTACAGGAACGACTTCTAAGCTATCCACTTTAATGCCTTTTATAAATAAGGATATTTTAAAGCCAGTTGAATCTTTGCGATATGCGAAAGTAGTAGAAGCCAGTATCGGATTTAAAAAATGGAACGGTATAAAATTGAATGCTTTTGGAGGACTAGTCCCTTTTAAAGAGGACAAAAACATTTTGGGCGTCTTGTTTATGTCTAGTTTATTCAAAAAAAGAGCACCTATAGACGGAGCATTATTTACAGTCTTTTCTGGAGGAATGCGAAAAGCTTATTTAGCAGAATTGCCTGAAGGCGAACTCAAAACTATTATCGCTGACGATTTCAAGGAAATGATGGGGTTACAAAATTTTGAACCCGATTTATTTGAACTAAATTACTACAATCAGGCAATTGCTCAATATGGTGCAGATAGCGAAGCTCGATTGGCAAATATTTCTCAAATAGAAAAAGAAAACCCAGGCCTATATTTAGCTGGCAGCATGCGTGACGGAGTTGGAATTGCAGATCGAGTAAAACAAGGGAAAGCAATATCTAATCAGATTATAGATTAATTTAAGAAACACAAATCTATAAAAATAATTTATCTCGCTACTTAAATATAACATTCGATAAGAGCCTTTAACTTTTTAACAGATATTGGTTTTGTAATATAATCATCGCATCCGGCCAAAAGAGCTTTTTCTTTATCTCCAGATACAGCATAAGCAGTTTGAGCAATAATAATATTTTCGGGATATTGTTTTTTAATCTGAGCCGTGGCATCATAACCATTTAATACAGGCATATTTATATCCATTAAAATGAGATCGAATTTCTGTTTTTCTTCTAATATTTTTAGCGCAATTTCTCCGTTTTGAGCCCAAGCAACAATATAACCCCATTTTCGTAACACTGCTTTAAGCAAGGAATAACTTGGATGATCATCTTCAACTACTAATATTTTCTTTTCAGTTAATTTTGCCAATTCAAATGTGCTCTTTTCTGAATTCGCATCAGGAGCGCCATCTACAGCATAATTACTGATCGTAAAATAAAATGTTGATCCCTTGCCCTCAAAAGATTCCACGCCCACATCACCTCCTAACAAGTGAGCCAATTTGCGCACAACGTTTAATCCAATTCCTACTCCACCGTATTTACGCGAATGTGTTTCGTCTACCTGCCTAAAAACATCGAAAACAAATTCTATTTTATCTTTTGGAATTCCAATACCAGTATCACTAACATAAAACTTCAAATAAGATTTTCCATACTCTTTAATTTCTTCACACCAAAATCTGATCTCGCCTGACTCAGTAAATTTCAGAGCATTATTTAGTAGATTTATTAAAATTTGCTTTATTTTATATTCATCAGTAGAAATCTTAAAATCCGACCTGATAGGAGCAGGATCAAAAATCAATTGAATAGCTTTGTTTCCCTGTTTAACTTTTTCATGTTGCATGACGCTGTTTACATTTACTAACATATCAAGCAATAAAAATTCCTTTAGAATAACTTTAATTTCCCCAGAATCGATAAGTGTAATATCAAAAAGACTCTCAACCAAACTTAATAAATGCAGACCGCTTTTTCTAATAATTTGAGCATTCTCGATATTTTCATCAGGATCACTATCTTCTAATTCAATAAGTTGAGAAAACCCAATAATAGCATTCAGAGGGGTTCTTAGTTCGTGAGACATAGTAGCAAGAAATACCGATTTCATACGCTCTGATTCTTCAGCTTTATCTTTTGCAATGGTTAATTCTTTATTAGCTCTTTCCAGATTGGCAGTTCTTTCAATAACCTGTTCCTCTAAATTCAGATTAATTTCAGCAGTTTTTTGTTTCTCCTTTTCCAGTAGAATATTTGAATAAAAATATTTGCGATTAATAGATTCGTAATAATAGGCAGAGACCATTCCCATAATATTAGCTGAAATCAAGAAAAAAAGACTCGTGACTAATACCTGCGGTGATTCATCTATTTTTAGTGCTACATAAACATAACCTAATAAAATCAAATTGCCAACTATAGAAGCATTCAGAAATCGAAGCTTTATAAAATCGTAATTATAAATAAAAACCAATGTTAGGCCAACATAATAAAGAATATTTACTTCCCTGCCGCCAATATAAAGCATAGCAAGAATACCAAATCCAGCAACTAATACACTAATTGAAGCAATAAGTTGCAGATATTTTAATGATGAAGAAAAAAAAGTGTATGAAAGGGTCAATATCACTAATGGTATAATCACAAAAAACCTAATCTTATGAAAAATCACCGCCAATTCGGGAAATAAAAAGGAGTCAAGAATAGCAAAAGCAATATATAGCATAAGTGAAATGACCAAAACATAGCGTATTGGACCCACAATCTTATTTCTATAATATTTTAGAAAATCTTGTTCAATATCTTTATCAATAAAAGATAAACTTACAATGGAAAGTAGTGTTTGAGATGTCTTTTTAATTCCCACAGTTGTCTTTGGTTATTAGTGCAAGCAAATATAAAAAAAATCGCTATAAATTTTACAGCGACTCTTTATTGTTTTTATATTATCTATTTCTTGGTTTTTGGCATATCAACGATCAAATTTTGCTTTTGTTTATCAAATCTGGAAAAGCCACGGCCAAAAATTTCATAATAAGGAATTGCTTGTTTTTTTAGCGCACTAACCTTTTTAATGCCAGTAATTTGCTCAAGCGCTTTTGCCAACAAAGGATCTGTAGGATCACCTAATGGAATACCTTCCCAAAGATCGTCGTAGACATAAAAATCAGGTGCGAACCCGTCTTTAAAATCAGTAATACCTAAAGCATTAGCATATCTTAAAACAATTGGCTGAAGCCCCCAATTATCAAAATCGGCATAATATGAAGAAGGTTCGCTTGTAAAAATTTTCTCAGGTTTAAGTGTGATACTTCCGGTATATTTTCCGTAAGTAGTATCTCCTATTAAAACTACATCCATATATGGATCTAATCCTGTTATTGTTAATTCAGATGCAGAAGCAGATCCACTACCTGTTAAAATATAAATTTTTGATAAATTAAGATTTACTGGAGTGGAAACATAGTTCATTTGTATCTGATTATAAACTTGATTAGTTTGCCAGTAATTTTGATAAAAACTGTTCCACTGAAGTGTAACTAAAACATCTTGAGCACTCACTACTGACTGTGGAGCAAGTGAACTGCATAGATGCTGAGCGGCCGATATATATCCTCCCGGATTATATCTTATATCAAGAACTAAATCTGTTATTCCTTGAACTTTAAACTCTTGAAATGCTATATCCAAACTCGAATTGTAATTGCTGATATACTGAGCATAAAATAAATATCCAATTTTTCTTCCATCTACTTCAATTACATCAGTAACTAAAACCGGATCAAGATTAAGTGTTTGTGATGTCATATTAATTTTACTTCCCTCACTTATGCTACCATCGTCTAAAACACCTAAAGTAATATCAATAGTAGATCCATAAAATAATTCTCTATAATTTTCTTCAGTAATATCTCCTAAATTAAGTTGTAGAATAATATCGCCACGTTTTAAATTTGCCATTGATGCAGGCGAATTTGGGTAAACATATTCTACTATTGCAAATAAGGTTTCTGTATTAGAAAATCTACCAAATGCTAATGAATAGCCAAATGTTGTTTCAACTCCTTGAAAACTGGCCTCCAATGCTTCAATATCATCGGTTATAAAAGACCATTTATCCTCACTATAAAGCAATTTATCAAAATATTCTTTGGAATCAAATTCATAACGAATGTCGATATTTGGTAAATATTGTTCCCATAAATATACATCTTCCATACTTAATTTTATAAACTCATTAATTTTCTGAGTTATTAATGGAGCTTCTTCCTCAATGGGTTCTTCTATAGGATCATCTTCTTTCGGTATATTTTCATCCTTTTTGCAACTAATGAAAATAGTCCCCATAAATATGAGTAATAAGAAAAATGCTATGAACGGGTTTTTAAATTGTGTTCTCATATATATCTTTATTTTAAACATCAAAATTAATACAATTATTGCATTAAGTAAAATCATCTTTAATTAATTTAATATTGAGAGTATCTTCCTAGCGTTTGCTTCCCCAAAGTTCCGCCATTTAGAATTAGATAATAGAAATAAATTTCTAACTTTAAACGGATAAACAAAGCGATGAAACTGACAATATTTTCAGAGACAAAGATTGCTCTATTTTAAAGCGGTAAGAAGCAGGGGTTAATACGACTGATATATCTATCGTAAGGTTGGCACTGGTCTAAATGATAAGACCAAAAGTGTAAAAAAAGTAATTGACGAGAGCTTTTTTAGCCATTTGGAAATGTGCCGAATGCATGTTTAACCCTAAACAAAAGCATGCGATATTCTAATATACAGCTTTTTGCTAGAGCCTAATCACATAAATAACTCCATATCAGTGAATTATAAAAGCTTAAATATTTTTTTACAGAATGGGTATCTCTGCAATAAGATAATATGTTAACATTACAAAGTTTATAAATAACATGTTTTTGAGATACCTATTATGGTTTTTTTGTATATTTACCTACTTCTCTTAATATCTTTCTTATATATCATTAGGTCAGCAAAAATGAATAAACAATCACTAATAAAAATAATAAATCAACTCTCGGAAAAAAATTTAACAATAGATCAGTTTGATCTAATTGACGAAGCACTCTATTACGTAAGTGAAGAGGTCAAAATGGGAAGATTGACAAGAAAAGATATTGCAGATATTAACAGTAGCTTTGGTGTTGAATTTATGGATAATACAATCCAAGGATACGGCGTAAAAAAGCCTTATGGATACTCAGGGGATTTTTTGATGATAGATAAGATATATACTTTTCATCGGTCAGAAGAACCAAAATATAAAATATGGGATGATTATTTTCACCTTCAATCCGCACCAAAAGCAGTAAGAAATAGGAAAGACTACTTTAAAAGAGAGTTATTTGATAAGTTTGATCATCAAAAGAAATTCGATTTATTAAATGTTGCAAGTGGGCCTGCCAGAGATTTATATGAGGCTTATGAGAAATTAAATGGCAACCATAAAAACCTTTTGACAACTTGTGTTGAAATGGATCAAAACGCTATTGATCACGCCAAGAAATTAAATGAAAAATACATTGAATATATTAATTTCGAACATAAAAATATATTTAGATTTCAACCCAAAGGTAAATTTGATATGATTTGGTCCTCAGGTTTGTTTGATTATTTTAATGATAGAGCATTCATATTGATGCTGCAAAATTTCAAAGAATGGACAAGGCCAAATGGTGAAATTATTATTGGTAACTTCAATGACGACTATAATCCCAGTAGAGATTATATGGAAATTTTTGGTGAGTGGTATTTATATCATAGAACTGAAGAACAATTATTAGAACTTGCTAGAAAAAGTGGTTTTGATGCTAAACAAATATCCGTTGGTAAAGAAATTGAAAACGTTAATTTGTTTCTTCATATAAAAATGATTTAGAAACTGTGCCTAACGTTATTATTAGACCTTAACTTGCACTTGTAAAAACCTTGAATGATTATTGCAGGAGTCTGTATTTTTTCTTAGATTGATTCCTTAATTGTATAATACCGATTAGTCAACTAAATGCCGCATATTTTCACTTCGTTAAATTTGCGGTTTTGTTGATTTATCGGCATTAATCCCGAATATTCGGGATAAATTCAAAATTTGCTTTGCGGCATTTTGAACTACAATTGGTATAAGATCGCAAACTATAATGTCATTAGTTATAAACGACCCTTTATCTTCGCCATAATGTAGTTTGTGCAAATATATCTTGGAGTCGAAATCATATTTGTATCAATAATTGGTAAATATTGTACCTATAAATACACATATTTCAGACTTACTTTAATAAATTCAGTGATTTCTTGAGTTACCAAAGGGACTTCTTCCTCAATAGGTAATTCGATGTTAAAATTATGCCAAGAAAATATTAAAATAAATCCTTTCTCTGTTAACAAATAGAAACTGTCTAAATTTATTGTTATGAATTTTGGACGATAAGAATTTTAGTGCGATTTGGTGTTTTAGTGCTTTGGTGGCAAGAAAAATTAGGCCACCATCCATCGGCTGACGGACCAAATCACTAAATTCCACCAAACAAATCAAATAATAAACACATGAATTGTTAGTCAAAATTAAATTTAGACAGTTTCTAATATGATAGAGAAAATCTGAAATAAAAAATGCAAATTTATGTCAGGATAATTAAACATTGCGACTATTCAATAAATTACAAAATGAAAAAAGCCTTATTGTTTAGCTTATTGATTGCATCCACTTTTTTATCCTGCACCAAAGAAAAAAACGAAATATTGGATAATGTATTTACCGACCCATTACTATTAGGATGGCAAGTTCCTGTCAACAAATTAATTTTATCACAACTACCTTCAGACCCCATTCCTTCTATAGATAACCCATCCTTCGAGGAAATGAATTATGAGAATATAAATTCTGACGAAATAGTATTTTTATACCGATACAAAAACATTGTAAAAGTGTATCCACAAAGTATAATGGAGGAACATGAAATTGTAAATGATCAAATAGATGATCATTATTTTGCTGTGACGTTTTGTCCACGTACCGGTAGCGCATTAGCCTGGAACAGGGAAATAGATGGTAAAATAACAGAATTTGGTGTTTCGGGTCATCTTTACAACGAAAACCTTATTCCATACGATAGAAATACAAATAGTTTTTGGTCTCAAATGAATTTGGAAGCCATTAGGGGAATTAATGCCGGTAATGAACTTAAGACTAGTTTGTTGCTCTCAGCAAAAGCATCAACTATTCAAAAGGCTTTCCCGAAGGCAAGTATTTTGGCAAACCCATCTGAAAAAAATTCCCAAATTAATAACTTAAAGCAAACTAATAATTTGATAAAATATAAAAGTGAATTAATAAGTGGCGATTATTTTGGTGTAATAAATCGAAGCATATCTCGGGATGATGAAGCTCTTTTATTTAATTACGACGATTTTAATGATTCAATTAATGTGTACCAATTCAGGTATGGAAATTCTGATCTTATAGTTGCAGGCAGTAAATCATTACATTTTATAGTAGCTTTCCAAAATTATAATAGCGACTATAATGCTCAATTTCAAGCTATTCAAAATGATTTACCTGTAATTTTTGGAGACAATAAAGGAAATAAATACGACATAAGTGGATTAACCGCATCTGGTCCCAATGCCGGATTACGCTTATCGTCACCAATTTCATATGTTGCACATAGTTTTGCCTGGGTATTGTTTTTTAATGATCGAATTGAATATTTTGGCAACAATTAGTATAATCACCTTATTATTTTCAATATCATTTTGCATAGAAAATTCATTAAATCAAAAAAATTATTTGACATATCTATATAAGAGTCTAATACCGATTAGTCAACTAATTGCCGCATATTTTCACTTCAGTCAATTTGCAGTTTTGGTGATCTATCGGCATTAACTCCCGAAGGTTCAGCGATTTTTTACCATGTATTCATTTTAGTAAAACTTTATTTAAACCTAAAATCGAGTTTAAAATTATAAAGCCAGGGGACTTTAGGAT